>CAMFLD010000236.1 GCA_945957245.1 uncultured Flavobacterium sp.
CGTCTGCATCATTATCACAAACCCTAAACGGTGCCAAAGGCTGAATCACTGTCGGCAGCGGATTTACCGTTAATGGCTGTTCCACGATAACATAACAATGATTTCCTTGGTAATCAACCCTATTATTTTCTACACGAATAAATACATTACCACCCACTAAAGCATGGCTAGGATTAGTAAGCTCAGCTGCCGTATTATTGGCTTCTGCATCAGCCAAAGTTGGGAAATAATGGAACGTTAATAACGGGTCATTATTTCTTATATAAGCCTCATTAACTGTAAGATCAAAATACTCCATCATATCCCCCGGATTATGGTCATCACATTGAGGTGCAAGCGCCGGTGGATTGGTATTTGGTGTCGGTATCGGAAGTACACGGATGTCAAGCGTGGTCCAGCTTCTACAACCTGCCGCTGTAGTCACTGCAACCCATAATGTCTGTACTGCAGGAGATACATTCACATAAGCCGTTGCAGGATTGATTTCTGTTCCCGGAACACCCGCCTGTGCTAAAGCAAGACTGGTATAATAAGCTACAGGCAATCCTCCTCCGATCTGAGTATTTTTAACCGTTAAGTCAAAAGTATGATACTGGTCATTCGGATTCGCATCATCATCACAAATACTAAGCGGTGTCGGAATGGTAAGTAACATCGGAGTATTGATTACTAAATGAAAACTACCAAGATTGTAACAGTGTGTGGTAGTATTTTCCACCCTTACCCAAATAGTTTCCCCATCAGTTCCCGGATAAGCCGCAGCCGGAATGATTGGGGCTGTTCCTGCCTGTGCATCAGTCTGGTTTTTGTAGTAAGTCACTAAATAATTACTTGCTGCCAGTGGCTGTTGAGCCAGTACATCCGGAGTTCTTACGGTTAGATTTACAAAAGTACTTGCACTCTGAGGGTTGCTGTCCTGATCACACAGCACTATATCATTGAGCGATACAGGTGCAACAGGACTAGGATTCACATTAAGTATGATTGGAATAATACTAACACAGTGGGTAATATTGTCCTCTGCCCTTACATAGATGGTCTGGGTGAATGGATAAATATTGTTATATGCAGTTGGAGTTGGAATAGTAGTTCCATTTACCTGTGCATCTGTAATGGTTTCGTGGAAGCTTATACTGTAGTTTGCCGGTGGCGTACCTAACATACCCGGTATAAGTGTAGTAAGATCAAAAACTGCAAAACCATCCTGATCCTGATCACATATAGTGTAAGGTGGTGGCGGAATCAATGAAGGCAGCGGTTGTACCCTAATATCCATAGTAGAAATAACATGACATCCGGTAGCAGGATTTACAATATCAATACCTAAAGTCTGAACATATTGTACTTGATTACGGTAATTAAGAACCAAAATTTCATTTGTATGATTTTGAGCATCTCCTAAACTTGGATAGAAATGTATCTGCATATTAGACTGTCCCATCTGAATGGTTGGAATCTGGCTGGCCAGATCAAACACTTCATAGCCGATATCTCCTGCACTCTGATTGTTATCACAAAGCGAGTACTGAGGATAGTTAGGCTGCATGGAGTTTGGCAGCGGGTTTACAATAAGATTCAGCGGAACGATATCATAACATCCTGTTGCAATAAACTCAACTCTTACATAAAGGGTTTCTGTATCAGGAGTAGCATTGACATAACTTGCAGTACCGATAATGCTGTTTGTCGGAGTCTGTGCATCAGCAAGGTTGTGATAGAAGGTTACCGTTACCGTTGCCGGGTTAATACTGCCCAGAATCTCAGGAATCTTGGTAGTCAGGTTAAACGGTTCGTAATGTGCCGGAGCTGTGTCATCACACACCTGATAATCCGTTGGCGTTACAGCCTCCGGAGTTGGGTTGACATTCAGCTTAAGCTGTACATAATTGGCACATCCTGTAAGCGTGTAGTAAACACGTACATATAAAATCTGTGACCAAGGCTGGATGTTGTTGTATAATACGCTCAGTGGTATTGGATTAGCTCCTATATAAGAATCATCCGGTGTTTCATGGTAACTAACAGAAACTCCCGCAGGAACAGAGCCTCCGGCAATCTGGTTCGTAGCATCATTCAGGTTGAACTCCCCAAATCCATCATTGTTAGGGTCACAATACTGAAGCGGGGTTGGTGTTACAGCAACAGGCCCCTGAGTCACTCTCAATAACTGTGTAGTTGTCGTATAACATCCTTTACCGTCTACAACACGGATATAAACAATCTCATTATCATTTCCTAAATAAGTCGATGGCGTTGGAATGGCAAGCGATGGGTTACCACTCTGTGCATCAGCAAGCGTATGGTAATAACTTAAGGTTAAACCGGTAACTCCTCCGGTTACATTGGCTTCATTTACGGTTAAGTTAAAGACAGCATTTAATGTAAATCCGTTACTGCACTGGAACAATGTTGGCGGTGTAGCTGCATTCGGCAGTGGATTCACTATAAGATTAAAACTGCTTGTAGTATTACATCCCGTCGCATTATCACGGATATTAATCCAGATTTTTTGCGGGCTTGAAGTATTGGTATAGAAATTAGGCAGTGGGCTGGTTTGATTTTGAGCATCCGCCAGCGTAGCATAATAAGTTACCGTAACATTCAGTTGTCCGTTGGCAATTTCTGCAGATTTGGTTCCCAAATCAAATATTTCAACTCCGTCTCCGGGATTGTTGTAATCACAAAGCTCATAATCCGTAATAACAGGATTTGGTATCGGAATTGGATTAACAATCAGATTGAATGAAGTAACAGAATAACATGACGGTGCACTGGCATCAAAAGCCCTTACATAGATAGTCTGAGGATTAGCATTATTACAATACGGACTGGTAAGCGGGTTACCGCCTGTTTGAGCATCGGTTAATGTTTGGTGGTAGGTTACTGTTACCGTTGTACTCGAAGTAACTTCCGAATCTTTGGTATGCAGATTGAACCCGCAATAGACTCCGTCGTTATTAAGACTATCATCACAAACAACATAGTCTGTAGGGGTATTTACAGCAGGAGGATAAGCAATATTCACTGTTACTGAGCCCAATTCCGGTAGGGTTGTCGTTCCTGCTGGAGTGGTTATGGTAGCACTGACTAAATTATAATTGGCAGGTAGCAACAGAGGAGGAGACACTACAGTATTTGTCCCATTTGGAAGTAGTGTCACTTGGGCCGGATTTCCATTGAATGTGTAATCAACAATTGCATTTGGTGTTCCGGTAAATGTGATTGTAGCAGTGTCACCAGCGCATACAGCACTGGGTCCTGAAATAGTAACATTTGGCAAAGCCACAACAAAAAGCTGGAAACTGGTGACAGCAAAACTTGTAGGATGAGCTATATCCCTTATCACAGCATATATTCTTTGTGGGTTTGAAGTATTCTGGAACGCTGCCAGATTGGTAATCGGATTACTTCCCGAATTGGCATCTGCAGCAGAAAGATAATAAGTTACCGTAAAATTTGAAGGCAGATTAGTACTGTAAACAATTCCTGTTTGTGTAGTCAAATCAAATTGAGCAACACCCGAATTTGGACTTGTTTCATAAGCATACATATCTGGAGGCGTTCCCGGAACAGGAGCTGTAATACACAAACTGGAATCTAGGTGCAATGTAAATTGGGTAGTGTTAATACAACCTGTTACAAAATCCTCAATACTGCCATAAATCACTTCGCCATCAGTGCCATTATAATTTGCTGCATTCGCATTGCTAATAGGAGAAGCTTGTTGCTGTGCATCAAATAAAGAATGATGATACGTTACAGGATTGGTCAATCCGTTTTGGATTAGGGGAGTATTCGCAGTCAGATTAAACGGAGCACTACATTGTGTCAAATTATTTGGAGTACCTATAGAAAGACTCGGTAAATATTCTACAGTCATGGTATCCGACTGTTGGCAGCCTCCGGGATAAGTAATGGTTACTCCATAAATTCCAGGCTGGGTAATGCTAAGGGTATGTGAATTTGTTCCAATTGGGTTACCTCCCAAAGTCCATGCATAAGTTGCTCCTGGAATAGCGGCTGAACCTGCCTGTGCTACAATAGTTTTTGAACCGCAAACAGCAGTATTACCTGCAATTGTAAAATCGGTGGTGCCGTTAAATTCACCTGTGCCGGATATATCCGGTGTTCCAATATTGAAACTTCCGGCACCTAAAAACACAGCAGAATCCCATGAATTATCATCCAAATCGGAAATTACAAGCTTGATGTGATAAGTATTGCTGGGAATTACAGCAGAGGTTGCAGTCATTACTGTGGTCTGCCCATTAAAATTGATGGCAGCAGAACCGGCAGCAGGCCCCTGATTATTTGATCCGAAATAGGTTACATTGCTTTCATCGCAGGTTGGCAATTCCGAGTTGTCACGAATAGTAGTAACCGAAATAGGTGTATTTGTTCCCGGTACCAGAGCCAGATTGACCGGAGCAGAACCTGTTGTGACATTGGTTAGAAAAAAAGCAAACGCATCAGAATAAGAGCATTGAAAAATGCCATATTCTTCCGAAGCAAATAAGAAATCAAAACTCATTTGATTGGTCAGCGGAACAAAATCAAACTCCAGTATCGAAGCATTATGATAGTCATTCGTATTGTTAACAATTCCCAGACCCAACATATAATCAAAAAGATCCTGGTCTCCCGGCCATGCATTATTACCGTTGCTTTGTAAAGAGTTATTTGGACCAGGTGCATTAGCCACATTTCCGGTACTTAAGATAACCCCGGATGATAAAGGAAATCCCGGATTGGTATTGGTAAAATAGCCAATACCATTTGATGAACCAAAATTAGTTCCTGTACTCCAGGTGATATTGCTTATGGTCCCCACACAGCTGGTGTTTCCGGTTGTAGGTGTAAACAAAATATCCTGTACGAGCTGGGGAACCGTATAAGTGGTCGTATTAACTGTAATTGGTTGTGAAAAACTGTTTAATCCAGTTAAAAGTGTAAAAAATAAAAGTAAAATTCTTTTCACTATATATAGAATATTATCAGCATTTTCAATAGTTTATAACTATTAAAA
>CAMFLD010000237.1 GCA_945957245.1 uncultured Flavobacterium sp.
ACGCGATCAGCCTCGGTCTCGTGGGCTCGGAGATGTGTATAAGAGACAGGATGAATTTTTATGCTCAATTTCGACTAGCTTATTACCGTTATAAGTATAATTTACCTCACTTCCTCCTAAAACTACATCCCCTTCAACTATTTTCTTTAATAAAAGGTTCGAAGAGGGGCTTTCAGATGAGCTATCACTTGAACATGAAGTAAAAAACAGCATAGAAAGAATGACGAAATAAAAGATTTTTTTCATTTGATAAGATTTAAGTTAATAATAATTTGTTAAAAATATGAAAGTATAAGATATATACTTCTGTTTTTGAAAATATTTTCAAAAATTTTTTTTTAGTTAAGTATAGTTTCATTTTCCAACAGTAGTGATGGAGCTTGCCTGTTTCAGAACTTTTTTTACTGAAGTTTCTGAGTTGAATTATTTGGTATACTGATTGTGCTGATTTCAATCTGAGCCTATAACTTCTGCTTTTGATGGAGCTGTAAAGTGGCAGAGTAGCAGAGTTTGAAAGTTATAAAGTGGTAGAGTATAGAGTATAAATATATAGTTTTACTTTTAGTACTATTTTTATAAGTAAAACTTTGCCACTTTGCTACTTTGGAACTTTGCGATTTTGGAACTTTGCAACTTTGCAACTTTGCCACTTTGAAACTTTGGAACTCAGCTACTCCGAAACTTTGCAACTATGCTTCTTCCCAAAACATAGCTTCAATTTATTTTTCAACTATCATACTATCCAGGTCTGACAAGGTATAAAACTTCATATTGTTAAGTTTTATGTATTTGCAGACAAACTCAAGGGTTTCTATTTTCGTTTGGTAATTTGCTGTTAGTTTTTCTACCGGTCTATGACTGCAAAGGATTAAGATTTTGTTTTGCTTTTTAGCATAATCCAAAAGCTCCAAAAGATACGGTATGCTGAAATGGATGTGGTTGTTATCGATATCAAAAGCGTACATGTATTTTGTTCCCCGAAAATAGCATCCTTCTTTTTCGGGAAGATCTCCGCAAAAGGCTCTTCCCCGTATGATTTTGTAATCTGGGTAAAGTGCTTTATCGAGTTCATCTGATCTTTCGCCATAGGGATAGGCAAATGAGGTGACGTTAAAATTTAATCGTTTCATAGAGGCCCGCATGGGGTCAATTTCCTGTTTGAGATAGGCATCGATTCCGTTTGCGGCTACAAACTTCACGGCGTTGTAGTGATGGTATCCGTGTCCTGCGATTTCGTGCCCTTCGTTCTGCATTTGGTGCAGTTTCGCTATTTCGGGTTTGCCAATAGAGTCTATTCTGCATACACAGAAGGTGGCTTTCCAGTTGTATTTTTTGAGCGCCTGATCTGCCTGAGCCCATTCGTCTACATAAGCATCGTCAAAAGTAATGACTACTCCTGCTCTATTTTCTTTTTGTTGGGGTTTTTGCTGCGGGACTTTTTGTTCGCAGGAGGTCAAAAGCAATAAAAACAGCAGAGTATTAATAAGAGAAAGCTTCATCATCAGGCTTGTTATTTAAGTAGGATTAATTTCAAATATAATCCTTTTTTAAAAAGGACACTAATTCAGTAAAAACTACAATATCATTTGTTGGTATGGAATAACTACATCAAAGCCTTTTTCTTTGAAATAGGCTGTTGGATTTTCCTTGGAAACCGACATAACAAAGTCTCCTCCCCAGGCTCCCAGACTTTTTACAACTCCTTCAAAATCTGAAAAAAGGGCTTCCTGTATGGTTTCCAGCTCGAGTATGTTGCTCATCTCTATTTCGTGCTTTTGCAGTGCGGTTGCAAAATCTCTTAGCGTTTGTGCTTCAATTACCGCTTCGGTTATTGCATTGATTTTGGTTATACTTTTGTCTGTATTCCCCTTTTTTCCATAATAGGAAGCGATGGCTGATTTACTGTTTTGCTTTTTATTTAGATAGACAAAATAGATATTGTCCTTAAAATCGGGATCAAAGTTTACTCTTTTGACAACCGGCTTTTCGTTTACTAACTTATACGTAATCGGATTGCTGTTCTGGGCACAGGCTATATCGTACCCACTGCCACCGAAGCTTGTTCGAAGCAGCTGAAAAGCATCCAGATGAAGCCATTGGGCAATGTTATTGATTAGCGTGGAAGAGGTTCCGAGTCCCCAAAGTTTTGGGAAAGTGAGTTCGGTAGTAATAATGTAACCTTTAGAGTTTGCAATAAAACCAGCATCCATGCGGTAGGCTTCATGGAGGATTTCAATTAGTGTATTCTTAATGTTTTTGGTTTCTCCAAAGCGCTCCTTTCTGATAATGGACGTAAACGGAATGGTTTCTTCAAACCAAATACTGCCGTCATTGTCATAGCTTTTCCAATGGATAAGGTTTCCGCTGCCTTCCTCAATATTCAGATTTTGTCCAAAGCGTGTTGGCAACGCAAAGGCCTCGGCACCATCCAGTACCAGATATTCTCCTGTTATGAGCAGTTTCCCGTTGCTGTAGAAGGTTTGTTTCACTTTCTTAATTCTTCGATAAAGGCTACTACTGCAGCGTGTGAAATGGTATTGTTTTCAAAATGGCTTTTAATGCTTTTGCGTTCTTCCGGTGTGGTTTGGTACTGGTTAAGAATATTATTGATGTGCATTTTCATGTGCCCTTCCTGTATACCTGTTGTGGTGAGGGAACGCAGGGCAGCAAAGTTTTGTGCCAAACCGGTTACCGCCACAATCTGCATTAACTGTTGTGCTGAAGGTTTTCCTAAGATTTCCAGTGCGGTTTTTACCAATGGATGTAAAGAGGTTAGTCCTCCAACGGTGCCCAATGCTAATGGGATTTCCATCCAAAAGGTAAAAATTCCGTTTTCTATTTTAGCGTGGGATAAGCTGGAATATTTTCCCGAACGGGATGCATAAGCATGAACTCCGGCTTCAACGGCTCGGAAATCATTACCTGTTGCCAGGATAACGGCATCTACTCCGTTCATGATGCCTTTATTATGTGTAACTGCCCTGAAAGGTTCTATTTCGGCAATCTTTACAGCCTGCACGAACTTTTCGGCGAATTGTTGCGGGTCTTCTATTTTCTTTTCTGCCAACTCTTCTACACGGCATGATACTTCGGCACGGACAATACAGTTAGGAACATAATTGGAAAGTATGCTCATTACAATAGTAATATCTTTCTCTGCTTCTGTAAAACCTGTATAGTTTTCTGCTTCCGCTTTTAAGGTTTTTGCCAGTTGTTCGAGGCATGAGTTGATGAAATTGGCTCCCATGCTGTCTTTGGTTTCAAAAGTGGCATGGAGCTGGAAATAATTTTCGAGTTCAGCTGTTTTATTACGCAGTTCCAATGAAGTGATTCCGCCTCCCCGTTTCTGCATATTGGCAGTAATACTTTCTGTGGATGCTATAAGTTTGGGCTTTATGGCATCAAAAAACTGCTGTAATTGGCCTGAATCGCCTTTGAAGAGGAAATGCACCTGACCAATTTTTTCGGTGCTTAAAACGGTTGCCTTAAAGCCTCCTCTGGTGGACCAGAATTTAGCCGATTTTGCTGCGGCTGCCACCACCGAACTTTCTTCGATAACCATTGGCACTGAATAGTAATTTCCGTTGATTAAGAAATTAGGCGCAATCCCGAGCGGCAGGTAAAAATTTGAAATGGTATTTTCTATGAACTCGTCATGCAACTGCTGGAGTTTAGCATCGTTGTTCCAATATTGTTTTATGATTGCTACCGCTTCTTTTGGATTGGCAAAATATTCGTTGGCAATCCAATTGATTTTTTCTTCTTTGGTAAGTTTTGAAAACCCTGTTACGGCGTTATTCATAGTATTTTTCTAAGTAAATTATTTTGTTGTTGGTGTAGAAGCGGCAGGTGCTGTCGCAGCGGGTGCCTGACCTTCCTGATATTCGGTTTCTTTGAGGTCTTCTGTTTGTCTTCCCAGCTTAACTATCGGGTTATCTTTAGTACCGGTAACTTTAATTGGTATTCCGATGATGCCAAATGGTGGAAGTCCCAGACGCATTTTTATGTTAAGCGCTCCGTCAAAACTGGTTTGTCCTTCAATACGGGGGCGGAATCCGGCCACCTTGAACTTGAATCGTTCAATATTGATAATATTATTTTTGATGGTGGTTTTGATATCTACCTGAGATAAATCGGGATTGCTGATGGCTTCTTTTCCGGTTTTTTTGCTTACGGCTCCAAACATTTTAAAGCCTTTCATTTTCACTTTCTTCACAGAAAGTACTCCGCCTCCGGTAAGTGAGGGGAAAATAGGGTGCATGTTATTATCCAGTTTTCCTGCCACTTTATAATCGAGCGAAATGATTCCTTCTGCATTTTCTGCGGCTGATGCCATTTCACGGAAGAGTTTTACTTCTTTGTAGGCTCGTTTTACATCAAAGTCTTTTGCTGTAATTTTAAAATCGAAAGCGGCACGGTCTGCAGTTTCACTGTTGTAAGTCACATCGGTTTTCACATTGCTGCCAATAATATTAAAACTACTGTTTTTAAGCTGCAACTGTCCATTGCTGAGGAGCATGCTTCCGTTTAGTTTTTCAAAAATCAAATCCTGGAAGTTGACTTTCCCGGCTGCCGCATCAAACTGTACGTCCAAATTTGGCGGTATTACTACGACGCCGGTTGCTGTTGCCGGTTGTGTCGCAGCCACCTTTGTCTCATCTGGTTTTGAAGCATTGGCATTAGCCATAAACTCATCTACATTGATGAAATCAGAGTTCAATTTGAAATTACCTTTCAGTACGGCTTTATTGGTCAATACATAATCGATAACATTCTGCAGGTAGCCCGACATTTTGAAATCGGATTGTCCGTATGAGGCTGAAAAGAAATGGAAATTCATTTTATCCTGATTGAAAATGAATGTACCCTGATTGATTACAAATGGTTTTGGCAGGTATTCTGATATGGTTCTTATATTACGTAAACGAAGGGTTCCGCTGTTATCCAGGTTTTTGTAATTGCCTTTCACAGCGTCTTCCTGAGAGCCTTTAAAAGCGACATCGGCATAGACATATCC
>CAMFLD010000238.1 GCA_945957245.1 uncultured Flavobacterium sp.
GCATTATGTTCCTTACGAAGCTCCAGTTTTTGAAGTAATGATTTTGGGAGTTTTTCCATTATTCAAAAATAAGTAACTTTTATAAATCAGAATTTTAAATAAAATATAATTTACGTAAAGAAGAACAAATTATATTTCTAAATTTGGGAACCGTAAAACTAACAAAATGAAAAACATCTACTTAACTATGATTATGCTTTTGTTTGGAGGTCTTGCTTTTTCTCAGTCAAAAAGTATTTGGAAGCCAATAAACGAGAGTCAGATTTCTGTTGAAACTAAAATCAGGAGAAATTCAACCCCAAGAAACTATGAGTTATTTCAGCTTGACCTTAATTCGCTCAAGGTATCACTACAGGGAGCACCCATGAGGGATAGTAATGTAAAATCTAATGTAATTATTGAATTACCTAATGCCGATGGTCAGATAGAGCATTACAGAGTGGTTGAAACGCCTTGCATGGAGCCTGCTTTGGCAGCAAAATATCCAATGATTAAAGCCTATGCTGCGCAGGGAATAGAAGATCCTACTGCTGTAGCGAGATTTACGGTTACTCAGTTTGGACTACACAGCATGACACTTTCAGGAGAAAAGAGTACTGTTTTTATCGATCCTTATACTGAAAACAGATTAAATTATATCATTTACAATAAGAGTTCGCTGGTGGGGAATGGAACCAATTTTGAGTGCCTTACTGCGCAGGGAGTTAATTTACCTTCTCTAAACGGAGCCAATAAAAATGCTAACACAACACTTAGTACCGATGACAGAAAGTTGAGAACTTATCGTTTGGCACAATCCTGTGATGCTGAATATGGGAATATTTTTGCCGGAAGTGGTTCAGATGCCCAAAAAAGAGCCAACATTCAGGCTCAGATGGCGCTTACGATCACAAGGGTTAACGGAGTTTATGAGAAGGATTTGGCTATTACGTTAATTTTTATAGCGAATAATGACCAGCTGATTTATTTTGGTGATGTCAATGCTGACCCATGGAGCGGTGAATATAATACCCAAACCGGAATTACCATTGATGCTACAGTTGGTTTTGACAGCTATGATATAGGACATAATTTCAATACTGATGGAGGAGGAAATGCGGGATGTATCGGTTGTGTATGCAGCAACAATACCGATCCGGCTTCCGGCTTCCATAAAGGAACAGGAATGACCGGTATGAGTAATCCAACAGGGGATGCTTTTGATATCGATTATGTTGCCCACGAGATGGGTCACCAGTTTGGAGGTTTTCACATCCAGAGTAGTTCTAACTGTCGTTCCGGAAGCGGGTTAACCGAAGTGGAACCGGGTTCAGGGTCAAGTATTATGGGGTATGCAGGAATCTGTGCTACGAATGTTCAGCAGCATAGCGATGATTATTTTGGATACGTAAATATTAGGGATATTTCGTCAAATGTTAAATCAGGAACCAGTTCAACCTGTGCCCAGATTACGAACTTTACCAATAATCCGCCAACAGCAAATGCAGGAAACGATTATGTGATTCCAAAGTCAACAGCGTTTATGCTTGTAGGAACGGGTTCAGACCCAGACGGGGATGCTATTACTTACAACTGGGAAGAAAATGATCCTGAGAATCCAAATTCAACTGCAGCACCAACGGCCACCAGAACAGCCGGGCCAATGTTCAGGTCACTTCCGAGTTCTTCATCACCAATAAGGTATATGCCCAATATGGCTACCGTATTAACAGGAGCTACTTCGAATACCTGGGAGGCTTGCCCTTCAATTGCCAGAAACCTGAATTTTTCCTTGACTGTAAGGGATAATAAAGCAGGTGGAGGACAGACAGCTTCAGATTTGATGAAGGTTACCGTTAACGGAACTGCCGGACCGTTTGTGATAACAGCTCCTAATACAGCGGTTTCCTGGTCAGCCGGTAGTACTCAAACCGTTACCTGGAACGTGGCCGGAACCACTGCAAACGGAGTGAATACGGCTTATGTGGATATTTATCTTTCTACTGATGGTGGAACAAGTTTTCCCATATTATTAGCAAGCAAAGTCCCAAATGACGGAACTGAAACCATAGCTGTGCCTAATATGGCGGGAACGCAAAACAGAATTATGGTGAAAGGGTACAACAACATATTTTTTGATGTTTCCAATACCAATTTTACGATTACCGCACCAACTTCAACGTTTCTGGCTGCCTTTAGTGGGGTAGCGGGTGAGCAAAATAAACCTATCTGTACCGGAGCTACCGCATCTTATGCTATTAATTATGCCAGTCTTGCCGGTTTTTCGGGAACCACTACATTTAGTGCTACAGGCAACCCGGCTGGTACTACCGTAAGTTTTTCTCCTTCATCGATAAGCACTAACGGAACGGTTACCATGACTGTTTCAAACACAACTGGAGGGGCAGCAGGATTTTATACCATAGCAGTTACGGCAACATCAGGTGCAACTTCTAAAACAATAAATTACTACTTGGAGTTATTTAATTCCACTTTCCCCGCAATGTCTTTGACAACACCAGCTAATTTAGCAACAGGTTTACCTACTACGGTAACATTGACTTGGGCGGCTAATTCGAATGCTTCTTCTTATGATGTTCAGCTTGCTAATGACAGTACCTTTGCTGTAATTGTGAATGCTGCAACTACAACTGGAACAAGCTATACTTTTACAGGGCTTAATCAAACGAGTAATTATTTCTGGAGGGTGTTGCCTAAAAATATTTCGTGTTCAGGAAGTTATAGCACGCCGTTTAAATTTACCACAGGTCAGGTGAATTGTAATACGTATACTTCGACAAATGTTCCGTTGACGATTTCAGCTACAGGAACTCCGACGGTAAATTCCACTTTGGCAATAGCCTCAGGAGGAACAATAAACAGTGTGACTGTGACTATGGATATTACCCATACCTGGATTAATGATTTGCAGGGAATTTTAATCAGTCCTTCGGGAACTCAGATAAATTTGTTTACTAATCCTTGTACCAGTGATGATATTCAAAATATTGTGGCAACTTTTGACGATAATGGAGCTCCTGTAATTTGTGGAACCAATCCGGGGATTTCAGGTGTTGTAATTCCGGTTCAGGCACTATCCGGATTAGCCGGACAAACTTCAACAGGAACCTGGACTCTTAGAATTAAAGATACCTTTAATCAGGACGGAGGGACATTGAACAGCTGGGGGTTAAATATTTGTACTGTGACTCCGGCACTTTCGGTTAATGATAATACACTGCTTAATTTTGCAATTTATCCGAATCCGAACAATGGTAAGTTTACCATTAATTTTGATGCAGATGAGACAAATCCGGTTGAGGTGCATGTTTTTGATTTGAGAGGAAGAGAGGTTTATTCTAAAATGTTTGCAAATGAAGCTCTTTTCAATCAGACTATAGATTTAGATGCTATTCAGTCGGCTGTTTATCTGTTGAAGATTAAGAACGGAAGTCGTTCGATTACTAAAAAGATAGTGATTGATAAATAGAGAGAAACTCATTGATATATAAAAAGCCCAACTACTTGTTGGGCTTTTTCATTTATAGAAGATTTAATGCAGCCCGGATGGGAGCGGCATCCTTTTTCTTTTTGAAAAAGATACAGTGGACAGCCGGATAAGCTGCCCATAAAAAAAGCCCAACATACGTTGAGCTTTTTCGGATTTATTTTGGAATTGTTTTAGTCTGCTAAAACAATTACTTTATTGTCTTTCATTTCAACAGTTCCCGAGTTAATCTCTAAAAGGTAGGTCTGATCATTTACTTTGGTAAATTTATCAACTACTTCTTTATCGAGTTTAATAGCTGGGGCCTGAATTTTAACGACGCCATGTTTTAAAAGAGAAACTATCGGAGCGTGGTTATTCAATATTTGAAATGAACCTACTTCTCCGGGTAAAGTTACCGAAGTGACTTCGCCTTTGAATAATGTAGCTTCCGGTGATACTATTTCTAAAATCATAATTTAATTAATTACGAATTTGAAATTACGAATTACGAAAATTAATAATTCGTAATTGGTAATTTGTCATTCTTATTACGCTTCAGCTAACATTTTCTGACCTGCTTCGATAGCATCTTCGATAGTTCCTTTAAGGTTGAAGGCTGCTTCCGGCAAGTGATCTAATTCTCCATCAATAATCATGTTGAATCCTTTGATGGTATCTTTAATGTCAACCAATACTCCAGGGATACCTGTAAACTGTTCCGCTACGTGGAAAGGCTGTGATAAGAAACGTTGAACTCTACGAGCTCTTGATACCGCTAATTTATCTTCTTCTGAAAGCTCTTCCATACCTAAGATGGCGATAATGTCCTGAAGTTGTTTGTATTTCTGAAGAATTTCTTTTACTCTTTGAGCACAGTTGTAGTGGTCATCTCCAAGGATAGAAGCGGTAAGGATTCTTGATGTTGAATCTAGAGGATCCACCGCAGGATAGATACCAAGCTCAGCAATTTTACGGGACAATACTGTAGTTGCATCCAAGTGGGCAAACGTTGTTGCAGGAGCAGGGTCAGTTAAGTCATCCGCAGGAACGTAAACCGCCTGTACCGAAGTAATCGAACCTTTATTTGTTGAAGTAATACGCTCTTGCATCGCACCCATCTCTGTTGCCAAGGTTGGCTGGTAACCTACCGCAGAAGGCATACGACCTAATAGAGCCGATACCTCAGAACCTGCCTGTGTAAAACGGAAGATGTTGTCTACGAAGAAAAGTACGTCTTTTCCTTGATCAGAACCAGCACCATCACGGAAGTACTCAGCGATTGATAGTCCTGAAAGGGCTACACGTGCTCTTGCTCCAGGTGGTTCGTTCATTTGTCCGAAAACAAAAGTTGCTTTTGAATCTCTCATTCCCGGTTTATCTACTTTGGATAAATCCCATCCTCCATTTTCCATAGAGTGCATGAAATCCTCTCCGTATTTTATAATTCCAGATTCCAACATCTCACGTAACAAGTCGTTTCCTTCACGGGTTCTTTCACCAACTCCTGCGAATACTGAAAGTCCACCATGTCCT
>CAMFLD010000239.1 GCA_945957245.1 uncultured Flavobacterium sp.
ATTTTACTCTTATTACAAAATAGTTTTTCTTACCTCGCTGCAGCAGCACAAACTGATTGTTAATCAAGTCTTTTGAAGTCATCAGAAAATCTTCCTTCACCTTTTCCTTATTCACGGAAATAGAGTTTTCTGCTAAAGCCCTTCTGGCCTCACCATTCGATTTCAGGAACCCTGACTTTTCGTTCAGTACATCCACAATGTTAATCCCTGCATCAACATCCGCTCTCAAAATTTCCGCTTGAGGCACACCGTCAAAAACCTCCAGAAAAGTAGCCTCGTCCAAAGTTTTCAAATCATCGGCAGTTGCATTACCAAACAAAATGTTCGAAGCCTGAATCGCTTTATCCAATTCCGCTTTTCCATGAACTAAAGTCGTAACTTCTTCGGCCAATTTCCTTTGCAGCACACGCAAATGTGGAGCTTCCTTATGTTCGGCGATTAACTTTTCAATAGTATCTTTATCAAGAAATGTAAAAATCTTAATGTATTTCTCTGAATCCTCATCCGAAGTATTCAGCCAAAACTGATAAAATTTGTAAACCGAAGTCTTATCAGCATCCAGCCAGATATTACCGCCTTCCGATTTCCCAAATTTGGAACCATCTGCTTTGGTAATCAAAGGCGTGGTTAGCGCAAAAGCCTTAGCCTCCGTATTTGGGTTCATACGACGCACCAATTCCGTTCCCGTAGTAATGTTACCCCACTGATCAGAACCTCCCATCTGTAACAGACAATTAAATTCTTTATGCAGATAATAAAAGTCATAACCCTGAATCAGCTGATACGTAAACTCCGTAAACGACATTCCGTCTCCGGCTTCACCCGACAGACGCTTTTTTACCGAATCCTTTGCCATCATATAGTTTACCGTAATGCGTTTCCCCACATCACGGGCAAAACTGATAAATGAAAAATCCTTCATCCAGTCGTAATTATTCACCATCATAGGAGCGGTAGCACCCACTTGGTTAAAATCCAAAAAACGGGACAAGACTCTTTTGATTCCTGCTACATTTACTTCTAACTGCTCTTCATTAAGCAAATTACGCTCATCCGATTTCCCCGAAGGATCCCCAATCATTCCTGTAGCACCACCCACCAAAGCAATTGGTTTGTGCCCAAAATTCTTAAGATGAAGCAATAGAATAATCTGCACCATACTTCCAATATGCAATGAATCCGCTGTCGGGTCAAAACCAATATAAGCCGTTGTGGCTTCCTTAAGCAATTGTTCCTCGGTTCCGGGCATGCTGTCGTGGTACAATCCACGCCATTTTAATTCTTCTACTAAATTCTTCATCTTACTGTAATTTGTGGCGCAAAGATAAACAGAATTGGGAATTTAAGAAGCGAATGGCTTGGGTTTTATCGGTTATCCCTATTCCCGCTGTCCGCTTTACTTTGGTGTCGCTCCCATCGGGGCTAAAAGATTCACAGTAGGCTGGTTGGGAAAGTCAAGATAATTCGTAATTCGTAATTCATAATTCGTAATTTTACAGCATGATATTAGTCACAGGCGGAACAGGTTTAGTCGGAGCACATTTGCTGTTGCATTTAACAGAAAATGAAGCCGCTGTTCGTGCTATATACAGGAAACCAGATTCAGTCGAAAAAACAAAATCCCTATTCCAACGCTATCAAAAACAGGATTTGTTCCCAAAAATCGAATGGGTTCAGGCCGACATCATCGACATCCCATCACTGGAAACCGCTTTCCAAAATATCGATTACGTTTATCATTGCGCAGCGCTGATTTCCTATGACCCTAACGATGAAAATGCACTCCGCAAAACCAACATCGAAGGTACAGCCAACATTGTCAATTGCTGCATTGAATACAAAATAAAAAAACTTTGCCATGTAAGTTCCATCGCAGCCTTGGGTGACCTGACCACATTAGGCAACGAAACGGAAATCACCGAAGCCACCGAATGGAACCCCGAAGCACCACACAGCGACTATGCCATATCAAAATATGGTGCCGAAATGGAAGTCTGGCGCGGGCAGCAGGAAGGTTTAAATGTTGTAATTGTTAATCCCGGAGTTATATTTGGCACCGGATTCTGGAATCAGGGAAGCGGTGAATTCTTTTCAAGAATAAAGAAAGGTTTGCCTTTTTACACCAATGGCTCCACCGCGTATGTAAGCGTTACCGATGTTGTTAAAATCATGATGCGGCTTATGCAGAGTGATATTGCCGGAGAACGATTTACCGTAATTTCCGAAAACATATCATTCAAAAAAGTCATTTTTGATATAGCAGAAAATTTAAACGCAAAAAAACCAAAAACAGAAGCAAAACTGTGGCTTCTAAATATTGCCTGGCGCTTAGATTGGTTATCTTCACTAATATTCAGAACCAAAAGAAAACTGTCCAGGTACATTGCAAATTCACTCACCTCTTCTGAATTTATTTCCAATCAGAAAATAAAAGAGACTCTGAATTATGAGTTTCAGGATATTGCAAGCGTAATTAAGGAAGTTATCGCATTTCAGAAATAGTTACTGTACCTGTGGTGTATCGGGATTACTCGTTGGAGATACAGGAACCTGTTGCCCTTTACTTTTCATTTGTTTTTCTGTATCCGCTGTTTCTTGTGCTAATCTTGCCTTAACCTCTTGAAACATTTTCTTGTACGCATCAATATCCGAAGCGTAATATTTATTACTCTTAGCAAGCTGAATACTGTCTACTTTATATTTCCTGTAAATATACTCGTTGCTTACCTTGGTGCTTACGCCACCATTGATATTTTGATTTTTAATAGTTTCCAACAAAGAGATATCATGAAGTATGTCAATCATTTTATCTCTTTCTATTAAGTTGGCAGGCTTGTCAACAGTATTGTTATTACAAGCTGTAATCAAACAAAAGCAGCAAAATAGCGCTATGATTCTTTTCATCTTTATGTTTTTATTATCGATCAAAAAGCAATCGCTTTCCAACCCGGATGTCTTTTACTTTAAAATTTTGGTATACCAATTCCCCGTTTACAAAAGTATGCGTAATCCTCGATTTAAAAGTATAGCCTTCAAATGGAGACCACCCGCATTTGGCTAATATGTTTTCTTTTTTGACATTCCAGGGCGATGACGGATTTACAATGGCCAAATCAGCATAGTAACCCGGACGTATAAATCCTCTTTTTTCTATCTTGAAAATCTTCGCCGGATTATGGCACATCTTTTCCACAATCTTCTCAAGAGTGATTTTCCCCTGATGATATGCTTCAAACATTGCTACTACAGCATGCTGTACCAATGGGCCTCCAGATGGTGCTTTGAGATAAGGCTGCTTTTTTTCCTCGAGTGTGTGTGGCGCATGATCGGTTGCAATGACATCAATGCGGTCATCCAATAAGGCTTCCCATAATGCCGTTCTGTCTTCGGGCGTCTTCACTGCCGGATTCCATTTTATGAAATTGCCTTTAACTTTATAATCTTCATTTGAAAACCACAAATGATGTATACAAACTTCGGCGGTTATCTGTTTTTCTTCCAGTGGAATTTTATTAGTAAACAATTCCATTTCCTTAGCTGTCGAAAGGTGGAAAATATGCAAACGTGCTCCGGTTTTCTTAGCCAATGCAATTGCTTTTGAAGAAGACAGATAACAGGCTTCAGTGCTTCTTATGAGATGATGCACCTCAACCGGAACTTCCTCCCCAAACTGTATTTTATATCGCTCTGTGTTAGCTTTGATAGTTGCTTCATCCTCGCAGTGAACAGCAATGAGCATTTTAGTAGAGGAAAATATTTTTTCCAGTGTTTCTTCGTTATCTACAAGCATATTTCCGGTAGAAGAACCCAGAAAGAGTTTGATACCTGCTACATTTTTAGGATTCGTTTTTAAAACCTCCTCAAGGTTATCATTTGTTCCTCCCATCATGAAGGAATAATTTGCATGCGAGGTTTCGGAGGCTATTTTGTATTTATCTTCCAGTAATTCCTGAGTGACTGCATTAGGAACTGTATTAGGCTGTTCAATAAATGAAGTAATTCCTCCAGCCACTGCGGCAGCGCTCTCAGTTGCAATAGTTCCTTTATGGGTAAGTCCCGGTTCCCTGAAATGCACTTGATCATCAATAGCTCCCGGAATCAGGTAATTTCCTTCGGCGTCAATGATTTTGCAGTTGGGAGATTTAGGACTAATGCTTTCGGCAACCTCAACTATAAATTCGTTTTCAATCAGAACATCGCCTTCAAAAATGGTTCCTTCGTTTACAATTTTCGCATTCTTAATTAAAACGGTATTCATTGTTTTTCTTTTTATAATCGGTTTAAAAACTTCCTGAATCTAAGGCTGATTACTCCAAAAATAGCTTCTTTGATGATGGATCCGCTCATTTTTGACTGCCCTTTGGTACGGTCTGTAAAAATCACCGGAACTTCCTTTATATTAAATCCTTTGGCGTAAGCCCGATATTTCATTTCTATCTGAAAGGCATAACCAATGAATTTGATTTTGTCCAGATTTATTTTTTCAAGGACACTTCTTTGATAACAGATAAATCCGGCTGTCGCATCCATAATCTTCATTCCTGTTATCATCCTTACATAGACAGAAGCAAAGTAAGAAAGCAACACACGACTCAACGGCCAGTTAACCACATTTACGCCCTTAACATAACGGGAACCGATGGCTAAATCTGCCCCATCAACCTGACAAGCCTCATACAATCGCTCCAAATCATTTGGGTTGTGCGAGAAATCGGCGTCCATTTCAAAAATGTATTCATATTGGTGTTTGAGTGCCCACTTAAATCCATGAACATAAGCTGTACCCAGTCCGGATTTTTTCTTTCGGACAGACAGGAATAATCTATCTTCAAACTCGATCTTCAGTTCCTGTACTCTCTGGGCTGTACCGTCTGGCGAATTGTCATCTACTATGAGGACGTGAAAGTTTTTGCTTAACGAAAAAACAGCTCTGATAATGCTTTCGATGTTTTCAATTTCGTTATAAGTTGGAATAATTACAATACCGTCATTCAT
>CAMFLD010000240.1 GCA_945957245.1 uncultured Flavobacterium sp.
AGTGAAAATGCTTATCAATGGGAAACAGGAAAAGGTGAAGCTTTTTTTGAATTCCTCGGAATGGAATTATTGCCCTATATTGAAAAGAATTTCAGAGTAGCACCTTTTAAAATGATAGCCGGATTAGATACTACAGCCGGTTTCCTGAATTTATATCTTTATAAAGACAACCCTGTGTTTGATGCCTATATTTCAATGAGTCCCGAGCTTCCGGCAGGAATGGAAGAACAGCTTCCGGAGCGTTTGGCGGCAATACAAAAACCAATTTTCTACTATCATTCTTCTGCCGATGGTGATGTTAAAAAAATGCGTAATCGTATTCTAAAACTGGATGAAGCTTCAAAAAACATTAAGAAAGAAGGATTAAATTACCGTTTTGATGATTTCAAAGGAGCTTCGCATTATTCCTTGGTTTTGAATTCAATTCCAAGCGCACTTTATCAGGTTTTCTCGGTTTACCAACCTATTTCAACAGTAGAATTTAACGAAAAAATAGCAACCTTAACAGGAGGTTACGTTGATTACTTAACAAAAAAATACGATGTTATTGATAAGTCATTTGCTTTAAAGTTGCCTATTCGAATCAATGATTTCAAAGCAATAGAAGCGGCGATCCTTAAAAACAAAGCCTACGAAGAATTTGATAAGCTGTCACAGTTAGCCCGAAAAAATTATCCAAAAGCCATGTTAGCGGATTACGAATTAGCTCAAATGTGGGAAAAGAAAGGTGAAAATGCCAAAGCAGTGAAATCCTATATGGCGGCTTTTCAGCGTGAGGAAATAGGTGATTTGACTAAAGATATGATGATGGAAAGAGCAGATGAATTAAAAAAATCCCTACCGAAAAAAGGAGATAAAGGCAAGAAAGAACCCGCAGTTGAAGAAACTCCGGCTGCTGATACGTCTCCAGCAGACCCTGCACCAACCGAAACCCCAACAGAAGAGAAAAAGCAGTAAAAATGTCCAAACTCAAAACGACCTTTTTTTGCCAGAATTGCGGAGCCCAATATGCTAAATGGCAGGGACAATGCAACTCCTGCAAAGAGTGGAATACCATTGCCGAAGAAATAATACAGAAGGAGGAAAAAACAAGCTGGAAACCTTCAACAGCAGAAACCAAGAGAGTTTCAAAACCTTTAAAGGTCAAAGAAATTGATTCCACTCAGGAAGTCCGCATGGACACTACTGATGGCGAATTGAACAGAGTGCTCGGCGGCGGAATTGTTCCCGGTTCCTTAATTCTTTTAGGCGGAGAACCCGGTATCGGTAAAAGTACATTATTACTCCAAATTTCATTAAAATTACCTTATAAAACATTATATGTTTCCGGAGAAGAAAGCCAGAAACAAATTAAGATGCGGGCAGAACGTATTAATCCGGATAGTGATAACTGCTATATCCTGACGGAAACCAAAACACAGAATATCTTCCGTCATATTGTAGAAACCGAACCAGATATTGTTATCATAGATTCGATTCAGACGCTGCATACGGATTATATTGAATCTACAGCAGGAAGTATTTCCCAGATTAGAGAGACTACAGCAGAACTTATAAAATTTGCCAAAGAAACCAATATCCCGGTAATCCTGATTGGACACATTACAAAGGATGGAAACATAGCGGGGCCAAAGATTTTAGAGCACATGGTGGATACCGTGTTGCAGTTTGAAGGTGACAGAAATCATGTATACCGAATCCTACGTTCTCTAAAAAACCGTTTTGGTTCAACAGCCGAGTTGGGGATTTACGAAATGCAGGGCTCCGGTTTACGGGAAGTTTCCAATCCGTCAGAAATATTGATTTCGCATCGGGAAGAAGAACTTTCAGGAACCGCAATTGCTTCAACCTTAGAAGGAATGCGTCCGCTGATGATAGAAATTCAGGCATTGGTCTCAACTGCTGTTTACGGTACACCACAGCGCAGCACCACCGGATATAATGCCAAAAGACTCAATATGATCTTAGCGGTTTTGGAAAAAAGAGCCGGATTCCGATTAGGAACTAAAGATGTTTTCCTGAATGTAACCGGAGGGATTTCAGTAGATGATCCTGCCATTGACCTTGCTGTTGTTGCAGCAATTTTGTCTTCAAATGAAGATATGGCTGTGGGCAAAGATGTCTGTTTTGCCGGAGAAGTAGGTCTTTCAGGAGAAATACGCCCCGTAAACCGGGTGGAACAAAGGATACAGGAAGCCGAAAAGCTTGGTTTTTCAACCATTTTTGTTTCGAAGTACAACAAGATTTCGGCAAAATTTCCGGGAATAAAAGTAGTATTAGTTTCTAAAATAGAAGAAGTAGTAGAACAGTTGTTTGGATAACCCGTAAAATCCTGTAAATTAATACTAAAATCATATAAAACAATTGGATTTTCAATACCTAATTTTGAATTTGTAAAGAAGACAATAAAAGTTACTAAAAGTCGTTTTATATTAATCTAAACCATTCTTTTATTATGAAAACAAAAACTTTACTCTTGTTGTCTTTTCTAACAATTTTTATTTCCTGCTCCAACCATCAATACAGTGAGTTCACCACTTTCGGTGAAGAAAACCATTGGCAGAAAACCGATGTAAAAACCTTTACATTTGATATAACTGATGATTCGCAGCTATACAATCTTTCCTTTAAATTCAGTCATGTTTATGACTATCAGTTTGCCAGTGTGCCTATCCAGTTTGAAATTGAAAGCCCTGATGGTAAAACAGAGAAACTGGCTGTTGATTTGGCAATTAAGGATAGCACCGGAAAACAATTAGCAGACTGTTCCGGAGATGTTTGTGATTTGACCTATAAAATCAAAGAAAATACCAAACTCCATAAAGGAAAATACACCATAAAAGTATCGCATAATTTTCAGGGATTCCCTTATCTTCCCAATGTAATTGGCATTGGAATTAATGTTGACAGTGTGAAATAAAATGAAAAGAAAAAGGCAAAAAAGATTTCTTATTTTAAAAATTCTGGTTGTAATCGTATTACTAGCGATTATTTTGCTTTTTTCTTTCAGGAATGCCATTTTAAATAAAGTCATCCAACGTATTGATGCGAAGCTGGAAAAAGAATACCAATGTAATTTTGCCATTCAAAAAGCAGCATTTCATGGTTTGACCAATGTAGCATTCCAGCATATAACGCTGGTACCAAAACAGGCCGATACCTTGGTTAGGATAGATGAACTAAAAACCAGCGTCAACTTTTGGAAATTATTGACAGGTCATATCCAATTAGGGAAGCTGGAAATCAATAAAGGGTACATCCAGTTGGTGAAATACCAAAAAGGGAGCAATTTTGAAGCCTTCCTTCATTCGAAAAAAGACGGAAAAGAAACGGATGAAGTCAATTATGCCAAACTTTTAAATCGGGTTACTTCGAGATTAATGGATTTGGTTCCCACAGACATGCAGGTCAAAGGATTTGCCTTCCGGATGGATGATAAAGGCAAAAAAGTAACTTTTGACTTTAACGAATTGGCTTTAGCCGAAAAAAAACTGAAAACCATTATCCAGGTTACCTCAGAGGATTTTTCTCAGCAATGGAGCATCAATGGTTTTGCCGATCCTAGGGACCGAAAAGCCGATTTGACTTTTGCAAATGCCAAAGGGGATACTATCAAGATTCCTTATCTTGACAAAAGATTCAACCTTAAAACAGGGTTTAAATCCATTCACTTTAATCTGGAAAACCTTGCTATGGATGGTGGAGAACTGCATATTGACGGATATTCTTCCATTGACAATCTCTTTATAAATCATCCTAAAATTGCCAATAAGGATGTAATCATAAAAAATGCCCGCTTCGATTATCGTTGGATTGTAGGCAAAAGATTCATTGCCCTTGACAGTACGTCAGGTTTGCAGCTCAACAGTATCAAATGCCAGCCATTCATTTCATATACTAAAGATAATGAGAAGATTTATGAACTCAAACTCAAGATTCCTAAAATGAAGGCTCAGGATTTCATAAACTCTTTACCCGCCGGACTTTTCCGCCATTTTGAAGGTATGGAAGCACAGGGGAATTTCAGTTATGCACTTAATTTTAAATACAATGACCACCAGCCTAAAAATATAGTGTTTGAAAGTCATTTGAAACCGGAAGGACTCAAAATAACCAAATACGGCGAAGCGGATTTGAATAAAATCAATGGTCAGTTTACTTACAGGGCGATTGATCACGGAGTGTTGCAACGACCAATACAGGTCGGTTCCGGGAATTATACTTATTTGGATGAAATGTCGCCTTACCTGAAAAAATGTGTGTTAACGAGTGAAGATCCATCATTCATGACGCATCATGGATTTATTAATGAAGCGTTCAAAGAATCCATTTCGAAAAATATCCGGACTAAAAAATTTGCCCGCGGCGCCAGTACCATTAGCATGCAATTGGTGAAAAATGTATTCCTGACCCGTGAAAAAACACTGTCGAGAAAGCTTGAGGAAATATTACTGGTTTATATTTTGGAAAATAATCATATCAGTACGAAAGACCGAATGCTCGAAGTATATTTCAACATTATTGAATGGGGTCCCAATGTTTACGGGATTGCCGAAGCTTCTGAGTTTTATTTCCAGAAAAAACCAATCGACCTTAATGTTAATCAATGCTTGTTCCTGGCAACGATAATTCCGAATCCTAAAGGATTTATGTCAAAATTTGATGCCAATAACCAATTAAAACCTTCAGCAAAGCAGACAGAAAAATTCCTGACCAATCTAATGTTCAGGCGAAACCTGTTGACGGCTAACGATACCATAGATAATTTCCCTTTGTATATTTCCGGGCCTGCGAAGTTTTATCTCAAACAAAAACCGGAAACCTCAGAACCTCAAGAGCAACCAACCGAAGAGTTTGAGTTTTAGTAAATTTATTTGAATTTTTTAAGGAATTCTTCCTTGTAAGTTGATGAGATTTCTATTTCGGAATTGTCAAATAAAGTTACAAATCCACCTTTGTTGTATGCTTTCACAAAATCGATGTTGATGATATG
>CAMFLD010000241.1 GCA_945957245.1 uncultured Flavobacterium sp.
GCCTGTTGACTCATCTGAAACGGCTATAAAAGTATTTATCTTTCTCACATTGAAGCTGTTTCTTTTGGGTTCAAATATAACTTCATTAGCTTTAAGGCTATCTTTCATTTTTGAAGCTATTGCTTTTCCTTCTTCATCAGTTAATTTCTTTTCAAAAAAATACCGCATCGGACTGCTGCAGGTGATGACGCAAAATTGTTTGCCTTCTATTGTTTTTATAGGACTAAATTTAAAAGGCACAGTTTCTAATTGCAAACGCAATCTGTATTCCTCATTTTCATAATATTTTTCAATCTTTTCACGCAATGCTTCCTGACCTGATTCTTCAATTATTTTAGGATAAGTCAATTGGGCAATGGCCTCAAAATCCATTAAATAATTCGCTTCATATAATTTTTTGGTATCCGATTTTAGTTTTTCCAAACTTTGGGCAAAGCCAGCGGATGTCAAAATGATAAATAAGAAGCAATATATTTTTTTCATTTTATAATTTTTGTTAATTATAACCCCAATTCAGCAATAACTTTTTTACTGAAAAGATATTTCGCAATCTGATTGTTTTTATCCCTGTTTAGAAACTGCCATTGATTATTGGTACTGCCATCCCAAATGGCAATCATATCTGTTCTTTTAATAACTTTGAAGGTATTACTCACTTCATCAAAAGAAACATCGGTGGCGTCCATTGTTTTTTTCATATTGTTAGCAATTTCAATTCCTTCTGATTTACTGAATTGTTTGTCTTTTATTTTAAATTCCATAGCCAAATCATAATCAATTAGGCAAAAGGTATGATCTTCTATTTTTTTGATTTTACCAAATTTAAAATTTGGAGGAATGCTAAGCAACTTGATTTTCATTTCCTGATTACCATTAAATGTGGTAATCAATATCTGTTTCACTTCATCTTTTGGAACTATTTCAAACAATTTTTGATAGGTAGTGTCAAGAATTTTGTCATAATTTAAATCTAAAGTGCTTTTGTATACATTTTCGGCATTCACTTTTAGGCTGTTTAAATCCTGTGAAAAGGAATGCTGAACGGATACTAAAAGTAATAGGAGTAAGGTCTTGAATTTCATAGTGTTTTTTATTGAAAATCAAATATAAAAAATCCCCAACATATTATATTGGGGATTCTCTTATGATTAATGCTGAATATTATTCGTGTACCAAAACCCATTCGCCTGAAGCAAGCATGCTTTCCGCTTTTTTGTATTTCATGGTTTCAGTTTTACCGCTCATTACGTGTTTTATTGTCACGTTATCGTTGCGGTTGATTTTTGGCTGATCACGTACAATTGTTTCAGTTACCTGAGGACGTTGTGATGCAGCCATTCCTGCTTCACGATTGGCACTTTCACTGCTTTCGATTTCATCTTTGCTTTCCGTGTAGTTTTGTTTTTGACGTACTTCACGTGCTTCCTGAATGTTCTGGTTTTGCTGTGGCAAATCTCCTTTAAACAGGAATGAAATCACTTCTTTATTTACGCCATCCAGCATGCTTCTGAACAAGTTGAAGGCTTCCAATTTGTAGATAAGTAATGGGTCTTTTTGCTCATGAACCGCTAATTGAACCGACTGTTTAAGCTCGTCCATTTTGCGTAAGTGTTTTTTCCATGCTTCATCCACAATTGCAAGGGTAATGTTTTTTTCAAAATCAGCTACCAATTGTGCTCCGTTGGAGTCATAAGCTTTTTTCAAATCGGTGACTACATTCAGGGTTTTGATTCCATCAGAAAACGGAACAATAATGCGTTCAAATGTATTTCCTTCTCTTTTGTAAACATCAGTAATGATTGGAAGGGCTTCACGAGCACTTCTTTCGGTTTTTTCAGTATAGTATGCTAAAGCAGCTTTGTATACTTTTCCGGTGATTTCCATCTCAGATGATTTCTCAAATTCAGCCTGAGTAACAGGAGAAGTTATGGAGAAATAGCGGATTAATTCAAATTCAAAGTTTTTGAAGTCGTTTTTGGCTTTATTTTCACTTACGATTAATTCGCAGGTGTCGTACATCATGTTGGCAATATCCAGTTTCAAACGTTCTCCATGCAGCGCATGTCTTCTGCGTTTGTATACCACTTCACGTTGTGCGTTCATTACATCATCATATTCAAGCAAACGTTTACGGGTTCCAAAGTTGTTTTCCTCTACTTTTTTCTGAGCACGTTCAATCGATTTGGTCATCATGGAATGCTGGATAACTTCTCCTTCTTTCAATCCCATACGGTCCATTATTTTGGCTACTCTTTCAGAACCAAATAAACGCATCAGGTTGTCTTCAAGAGAAACATAAAACTGGGAACTTCCCGGATCTCCCTGACGTCCGGCACGACCACGTAACTGACGGTCAACACGACGGGAATCATGACGTTCGGTACCAATAATCGCTAATCCACCTGCAGCTTTTACTTCAGGAGTAAGTTTAATATCGGTTCCACGTCCTGCCATATTGGTTGCAATCGTAACCACACCCGGTTTTCCGGCTTCTGCAACGATTTCGGCTTCTTTTTTATGGAGTTTAGCATTCAAAACGTTGTGAGGCACATTTCTAACTCTAAGCATACGGCTCAGTAATTCGGATATCTCAACCGAAGTTGTACCAATCAGTACCGGTCTTCCAGCTTGTGATAATTGAGTAACATCTTCGATAACAGCATTGAATTTTTCACGAACAGAACGGTAGATCAAATCCTCTTTGTCATGTCTTGAAATTCCTTTATTAGTTGGTATTTCTACAACATCAAGTTTATAGATTTCCCAGAACTCACCAGCTTCTGTAACGGCCGTTCCGGTCATACCGGCTAATTTGCTGTACATACGGAAATAGTTCTGAAGTGTAATTGTTGCAAAGGTCTGTGTGGCCGCTTCAATCGTTACATTTTCCTTAGCTTCAATAGCTTGATGCAATCCGTCTGAATAACGGCGTCCATCCATGATACGTCCGGTTTGTTCATCGACAATAAGAATCTTGTTGTCCATGATTACATATTCCACATCTTTTTCAAACAGCGTGTAAGCTTTTAAAAGTTGGGTCAGTGTATGGATTCTTTCTGATTTTACGCTAAAATCCTGGAATAGTTTTTCCTTGGCTTCTGCTTCTTTGTCTTTATCAAGGTTCTGCTTTTCGATAATGGCAATTTCAGTTCCAATATCCGGCAGGACGAAGAAATCATCTGAAGTATCCTGAGAAAGGAATTTAATTCCGTTATCGGTCAATTCAACCTGATTGTTTTTTTCTTCGATTACAAAATACAAGGCTTCATCAACTTCCGGCATTTTACGGTTGTTGTTTTCCATGTATTCGTTTTCTGTTTTCTGAAGCAATTGTTTTACGCCTTCTTCACTTAAGAATTTAATAAGCGGTTTATTTTTTGGTAACGAACGGTAAGCTCTCAATAATTGGAAACCTGCTTCTTTCATGCTTCCTTCTTTGAACAAACGTTTTGCTTCTGTAAGGAAGTTGTTGGATAACTGACGTTGTAAGTTGTAAAGCTTTTCGATTTTTGGTTTTAGTTCGTTAAATTCGTGACGGTCACCGTCAGGAACCGGTCCCGAGATAATCAAAGGAGTTCTGGCATCATCAATTAATACCGAGTCAACCTCGTCAACAATAGCGTAATTGTGTTTTCTCTGAACCAAATCTTCAGGAGAATGTGCCATATTATCACGCAGGTAATCGAAACCAAATTCATTATTGGTTCCGTAAGTGATATCTGCTTCGTAGGCTTTTCTACGCGCATCTGAGTTTGGAGAGTGGTTATCGATACAGTCAACAGTCAATCCGTGGAATTCGAAAAGAGGTGCTTTCCAGGTGCTGTCACGTTTGGCAAGATAGTCGTTCACAGTCACTAAGTGAACTCCGTTGCCGGTAAGGGCATTCAGATAGAGTGGAAGGGTAGCCACAAGGGTTTTTCCTTCTCCCGTCTGCATCTCTGCGATTTTACCTTCATGCAATACGATACCACCGATTAACTGAACATCATAGTGAATCATGTCCCAGGTGATTTCCTTACCCGCTGCATTCCATTGGTTTGCCCAGATACTTTTATCACCTTCAAGTGTGATATATGGTTTTGTTGCCGAAAGCTCACGATCTTTTTCGGTTGCAGTAACGGTTATGCTTGTATTTTCCTTGAAGCGTCTTGCGGTTTCTTTAACAACAGCAAAGGCTTCAGGAAGAATTTCCATTAATGTTTTTTCGCTGATATCATAAGCTTCTTTTTCAAGGGCATCGATGGCATTGTAGATGTCTTCCCTTAAATCGATATCGGCGGTATTTTCGGCTTCCAATTTTTTAGCTTCTATCTCAGCATCCTGTTTGGCACGTGCCTGCTTTATTTTTTCCTTGAATTCTGCCGTTTTGGCTCTTAACTCATCGTGAGAAAGTGCTGCCAGTACAGGTTCTAAAGATTTTATTTTGTTTACATAAGGTTGAGCGGCCTTCACATCCTTTTGGGATTTGTCGCCTACAAATGCTTTGATAATGGTATTTATGAAACTCATAATTGGGTTCGTATTTATTTTTTTTAAAGTGTGCAAATTTAAACAAAAAAAAAGCCCTATTGGACTTTTCTTCTGTTGTGATTGTAATATTTTTTAATATTCATCCTCATTCCAAAGATAATCTTCGTCTGTAGGATAATCTGGCCATATTTCTTCCATAGATTCATAGATTTCTCCTTCATCTTCTATAGATTGCAAATTCTCTACTACTTCTAGTGGAGCTCCAGTTCTTATGGCATAATCAATAAGTTCGTCTTTGGTAGCTGGCCAAGGCGCATCGCTTAAATAGGATGCTAATTCTAATGTCCAATACATCTGCTTTCGATTTTATAATTTATGCAAAAATAAATTTATTACTGAAAAAGTCAAGTTTTTTTTGATTTATTTTTAAATATGTTTAAGAACGTTTTTTACGGCCAGTTTTGATGCTTAATTCTCTGCTTAAGAAAGTGTTTTTTTGTCCAAATC
>CAMFLD010000242.1 GCA_945957245.1 uncultured Flavobacterium sp.
CTTCAGCTTTGTTTGTTTCCCTGATCAATAAAAAACTAAGCCCGTCAAGCTTTGAATCATACTGATAAACTTTCTTAATATATTCAAGGCATTTGTCCGGTGTTTTGATGGAAGCCAAAAGATAAATATTAGCTCTTTCCTTATCCGATTTAGCATGAGCCAAAGCGTCTTCAATAGGTACTCCAACATTGTATTGTTGGGAAACCATAAATCTTTTATCAGGAGCATTGACAAAGACCTGAGCGGCGTAATAATTGACTAAAGCTGTATTATCTTCTGCCAAAGTTTTAAAATATAAACTCCAGTAATACAGAATATTTTTATCTTTTACCTTCCCAAATACTTCATCAAAAAGCTCATGGATTCTATTTTTATTATGTTCATAAAATGCCAGCCTTATAGCCAAAAAACTATACCTTAATTTCAGTTGTTGATTTTTGGTCTGCTTTGCCATGGAGGCTGCTTGTTTCATCAATTTAGCCCGAATGGGCGAAGACATGCTTTCTTTGCGTTCCCATGGATCTTCTTCCCAGGAATTGAAAAACTCACAGTCTTTGGCAAATTTCAGATAACTGATGGCTTCCTTATCTTTAGTCTTAAATAAATAGGCAATCATTTCGTTCCCGGAAGTAGCAGTAATATCGTCCGAAGAAAGTCCAACCAATACTTCCCTTACCGCCTTATAGGAGACTTTGTTTTTGCAGTAGATTACCCAAAGCTTTTCATTAGGAAGTTCGTCAAAGTCCCGGTAAACGTCCTCCAGGTAAAAGGAATTAGCAGAATAATTAAAGGTAGCATAGGAGTAATACCCAAAGGCTTTAGGGTCTAAAAAAGAAAAGCGGAGTTCTTCGCCATAAGGATAAAACCCGCAGGCAAAAGTTGCCTTACTTGCTAAAATAATTATAAAAACCAGAAATTTCTTCATTGCTGTAATTGGTTAATTGTTCTTGGTCTAAATGAAAAAGCGATATAGTGGTATTGTTGTCAAACTTGATATACTGCTTCAGGATTTTAATCGTTTTCATAATTTTAGAGGCATTGGTTTCTTCAAACTTCACTTTATCCCCTATACGAAGGTAAGTATCATTCACAACAGTATCTTTATTGACGGTAAACCAAAGCGGTTTGTCCTCAGTAAGTATCTTTTTGACTCTGGCATTGTTCGTATACAATACTTTTGAAAAACGCTCATTCTGGTAAACCTGCATCCAGGAATAAATAGGCAGCGCTATATCCATGTGTTTCGGATAACCGGTATTACCTTTAAGATAGGCTTCAAACTCATCTAAATCCAAAATAGAATTCTTATTGTGGTTCTGCAACGGGTTCAGGATGTTATAGCACATGAGCATTACTTTGTCTACAGGCGGAATTCCCATTTGCTTCCGGTATTTATAAGGATATAAACGCAACGTACAGCTAATCTGTTTTTTTGAAAGACCCTTAAGCTTCTTCAGGAAATAGAAGTAATTATCCTTTGATTTTAAAGTCCAGTCACAATCCATCTGGTATTCATCAGGAGTTTTTACATTTCTGAATTTATCCTTGGCATACTTATCAATCAAAAAATTTACATTATCTGCCAAAGTATCCAAACTGGCCTTATCCGAATTGAGGAAAATGCTGTTCTTAAGATATACAGTTGGCACAATCTGCAGGCTGTCATTTTGATAAATATACAGGCTGGTTTTTGAAATCGGGAAATTGCCCATCATATTGCTGTGGTCTACTTCAAAAAACTTAACATACAACTTCTTTATCCCCTGTTTCTTTAGTATGGAATCTTCGCCCTTTGAAAGATTCCAACTATCACTTTTCCAATAATACATAGCCTTTTCCACATGCGCTATCTTGTTATTGGTGCAGGAAAAAAGGCATAAGCCCAATAATCCCAGGAACAGCATTTTTTTACTTTCTGAGATTGTTTTTTTAAAGTGTCCGTAAAGCTTTAGGTTCATTCTTTGATGTTTTGGATATAACGTAAAATTCGTATTAAAAGTATATTATTTTTCAATACGATTATAAATAAAAAAACCGCATGTTTCCAGACGGTCATAAGTAAAATTAAGAGTCTATATTCTATTCTCTATATTCTATATTCTATATTCTATATTCTATATTCTATATTCTATTCTCTTGCTTCTTGCTTCTTGCTTCCAGCTCCCAACCTCCAGCCTCTAACTCCTCACCGGAATATTAGCCAAAATTTCAAGATAGAACTTCCAGAACTTCTGAGAAGAAGAAATTGAAGCTCTTTCATCAGGGCTGTGGGCACCGTGGATGGTTGGACCAAAAGAAATCATGTCCATTCCCGGATAATTGGTTCCCAGGATGCCGCACTCTAATCCGGCGTGGCAGGCAACTACATTTGGTTTAGTGCCGTTTTGTTTTTGGTAAATGTCTACCAATAAATCCAAAATCTCTGATTTTACATTTGGGGTCCAACCTGGGTAACTTCCGGCAAATTCAACCTCGCAGCCAAACAGTTCGTAAGCCGAACGTAAAGCATTGGCCAAATCAAACTTAGAGCTTTCCACCGAAGAACGGGTTAAATTCTGAATCGAAATCTGTCCGTCTTTCACCACAATCTTTGAAATATTGTTAGAAGTTTCTACCAAGTCTTTCATATCGGCACTCATGCGGTAAACACCATTATGCGCAGCATAAACCGAACGGATAAAACCTTCCTGAACACCCAAATCCATTACTTTTTTAGGCAAATCACTTTTCACGATTTCAATAACCAGATTAGGCTCGGTAGTTTTGAATTCAAATTTAATATCATTGATGATTTCCTGCATGTCAAACACAAAGGCTTCATCATACATTCCGGCTACAATTACTTTGGCAACACTCTCACGGGGAATCGCATTACGCAAACTACCTCCATTGATTTCGGCAATCTGTAAACCAAAGTTTTCAAAACCGTCAAACAATAAACGGTTCATGATTTTGTTGGCATTCCCTAACCCTTTGTGGATGTCCATTCCGGAGTGTCCGCCGTTTAATCCTTTTACTGTAATTGTGTAACCCACAGAGCCTTCCGGGGTTTCTTCTTCATTGTAACTTCTGGTAGCAGTTACATCTACACCACCGGCACAACCTATATCAATTTCATCATCTTCTTCTGTGTCAAGATTCAACAGGATTTCGCCTTTCAGGATACCTCCTTTTAAACCTAAAGCTCCGGTCATTCCCGTTTCTTCATCAATTGTAAATAAGGCATCAATAGCAGGATGCGGAATGTCTTTGCTTTCCAGTACCGCCATAATCGCCGCTACTCCCAGTCCGTTATCAGCACCCAGTGTAGTTCCTTTGGCACGAACCCAGTCGCCGTCAACATACATATCGATTCCCTGTGTATCAAAGTCAAAATTGGTATCGTTGTTTTTTTGGTGCACCATGTCCAAATGCCCCTGCAGGACAATAGTTTTGCGGTTTTCCATTCCCGGAGTGGCTGGTTTGCGGATAATTACGTTTCTGATTTCGTCTTCAAAAGTTTCTAATCCGAGGCTTTCACCAAATTTTTTCATGAATTCAATCACACGGCCTTCTTTTTTAGACGGACGGGGTACCGCATTCAAATCGGCGAATTTATTCCAAAGTGCTTTGGGTTCAAGGTTTCTGATTTCCTGGCTCATTCTGTTTTTTAGTTTGTTAGTTTCAAAGTCCCAAAGTTACAAAGTTTAACTTCTTCTGAAATTAAATAGTGATTATATTTACATTTTAAATCCACATCGTGAAACGTAAATACCTACTGCCGCTTTTCCTGCTGTTCCAGATTATCTTTATCAGGATTTTGGCCTTCTTTCCTGAAGCTGTCGAACGTTATTACAGCAACGGTTTGTTTGCCGTTACTTCAAAAACAGAACGGACTTTATTAGGATGGCTGCCTTTTTCCGTGGGCGATGTTTTATACGCAGCTTTAATCGTCTATCTGCTGATTACTATTTGGAAAACCCGAAAAACATGGCGCAGGCAATGGAAGGATAATATACTTAAGATTCTGGGTGGTTTTTCTATCTTCTATTTCTTCTTTTATTTTCTATGGGCACTAAATTACTACCGATTGCCTCTTTTTGAAAAAATGAACATCAAAAGAGAGTATACGGATGCTGATTTATATGCTTTTACCGAAAAACTGATTGTCAAAACAAACGAAATCCAGTTTGCCATTACCCATGATAAAAACAAAAAAGTAACCAGCCCCTATTCGCAGGACAGCATTTTCAAAATGACACAGAATGGTTATGATAATCTGGCTAAAGAATATCCTTTTTTTAAATACGAAACACCCAGCCGTAAAAAATCATTGTTCAGCCTGCCACTGACTTATATGGGATTTGCAGGTTATCTTAATCCATTTACCAATGAATCTCAGGTCAATTACAAACTGCCTATGTACGGTTTCCCCAATGTCATTTGTCACGAAATGGCACACCAGATAGGCTATGCCAGTGAAAGCGAATGTAATTTTATCGGTTTTATGGCCTGTATCAAAAACGATGACCTGTATTTTAAATATGCGGCTTATTGTGGTGCGCTCCGCTACTGTCTTGAAAATGCTTTTATGAAAGACGAAGCAAAGTTTAAGGAATACAAACCCTTAATCAATCCCGGTATTTTAAAGAATTATGAAGAAAGCGAACGTTTCTGGAGCCAATACGACACTTTTATCGACAACGGATTTCATGCCTTTTATGACCAATACCTGAAAGCCAACCAGCAACAGGACGGATTAGAAAGCTACAGTAAATTCGTCGATTTGCTGATTAATTATTACAGAGAGAAAGAACTAAATTAGGTTTATATCAGATAAAAATTACTAAGCATTCTGCTTAAAGTAAACTTCTGTTGCACCCTGCCCATACTTCTGATAATTAGCATCCTGAAAAATAATATTATCGTACCTTCCTAATAACGAATCAAGGTCAGATTTCAGCACACCTTCACCCACTCCGTGAATAAATACTATT
>CAMFLD010000243.1 GCA_945957245.1 uncultured Flavobacterium sp.
TTGGACAGTCTCGGGAACTCGCTACTGCGGAGAGAAAACTCGCTACTGCAGAGAGAGAACTCGCTACTGCGGAAAGAAAACTCGCTACTGCAGAAAGAAAACTCGCTACTGCAGAAAGAAAACTCGCTACTGCAGAAAGAAAACTCGTTACTGCAGAGAGGAAACTCGTTACTGCGGAGAGAAAACTCGCTACTGCAGAAAGGAAACTCGCTACTGCGGAGAGAAAACTCGCTACTGCAGAAAGAAAACTCGTTACTGCGGAAAGGAAACTCGTTACTGCGGAGAGGAAACTCGTTACTGCGGAGAGGAAACTCGTTACTGCGGAAAGGAAACTCGCTACTGCAGAAAAAAAACTCGTTACTCAGAAAAATAGAAATCATAACCTCCGTTCATCTTCAAAACCTATGGGAGCGGTCTCGTCTTTTGGCGAGATGCGTACAGCAGGAATATAGATTACCGATGAGTCCCAAGCGTTTCGCCCTTATTGTCTTTGGCGTACCGCTTCATAAAGAAAAGCACCGCAGGCAACAGAAACATTGAGAGAGCCAATTGTACCAAACATAGGTAGTTTTGCTTTTTCATCCACAATTTTCAATACTGATGGGTTAATGCCGCGGTCTTCGCTTCCCATAATGATGGCAAGAGGTTCTTTTAAAGAAATACTGTAGATGTCCTGATCTGTTTTTTCGGTAGCAGCAACAGTTTTTATTCCGCTTCCCTGAAGATGGAAAATAGCATCTTTGATGTGTTCAACTTTGCAGATAGGGACATTAAAGACTGCTCCGGCTGAGGTTTTGACAGTATCGCCATTTACAGGAGCAGAGCCCGCTTTTTGAATAATAATCCCATCTACACCGGTACATTCTGCCGTTCTGATAATAGCACCAAAGTTACGGGCATCACTTAGTTGATCTAAGATTAGGAATAATGGCGTTTTTCCGCTTTCAAGAACAGACTCAACCAAGGTTTCCAAATCATGAAATGCAATAGGTGAAATGGTTGCAACAGCCCCTTGGTGGTTATTTGAAGTCATCCTGTTAAGTTTTTCAACAGGAACATAGGAAAAATTAATGCTTTTTTGTTTAATGACTTTCATTAACTCTTTCATCAAATCCCCTTGGGTATCGGATTGGATAAATACTTTGTCAATTGCAATACCAGATTGAATACCCTCAATAATTGCCCTGATTCCGAAGATTAGCTGTTCTTTTTCCATGCCGCAAAGATATAAAAAAACCATCTCGCTTTTGAAACGAGATGGTTTATATAATTTAAGGCAACTTCAGTTTAATGAATGTCCCAGAAAACTTTGGTAGCCAGCCTGTCTCCACCGATAGCAGTAGAAGCAGCCTGATAATTTGTTCCATTTACGGTTTGCTCATTAACAGGGTAAACCAAACGTTTAGGGATTACACCATCAGCTTCAGGATAAGCACTTGCAGGTGCTGTTATCGCCGGATAATCTAATCTTCTCCATGTTGTCCATGATTCAAAACCTCTGTTGAAATAAGCAATCCAAGCCTGATTTCCAATTTTCTCCTGCCATGTTCCGGCTGCTGTAGCATAAGCCACATCAGGATTTAATAGATAAGCATCAGCATCGCTTGAAGAAAGACCCCAAAAAGCAAATGAGTCACGAATCCCTTTGTTATAGTAGTTTTCTGCTGTATCGCCAACGGAATAACCTCTGGCCGCAGCTTCTGCTAAATAGAAATCAACTTCTGTAGATTCAAGTAGAGGACCCGGAGCATCAGCAAGCTTTATTTTATCTGAAACGTGAGAGAAGTTACTATAAGCATTGGTATATCCATAGTTTCCGCCTTTATAGATGCTTCCGAAAAGAGTGAAATATTGGTCTCTTCTTGGATCGTTCAAATTATTCATAGCATCAATAATTGGACTTGCAGGCACAAAGTCATTTCTTCCGCTTGCAATTAAATTTGCATAGATAGGATTATAGTTAGGAGCAGCAGAAACATATTTGAAAATTGCATTTTCTGAATTGCTGCTTATTACTCCGGCAGTGTAAGCACTTTCTACGGTAGTTTTGGACAGTGTTGGATCAACATCCGCTAAATTTATCCCCAGTTTTAATTTTAAGGAATTTCCAAATAACTTCCAACTTCCAACATCACCTCCAAAGATATAATCACCAGAGTCAAATGAACCACCAGATGAATCTAAATCAGCTAAAGCTGCATTCAGTCGGGTAATCAATTTAGGATAGATAGTCGAATCATTGTCATAAGTTGGTAGAACAATGCTTGGGTTCAATGCATCAGTGTAAGGTACATCACCAAAAGTGTCAACCAAAACCTGGAATGTGTATACTTCCTGAATTTCAATGATAGCTAATTTGTTTTTCTGCTGAACAGCCCAGTCAGCATCTGCAACTGTTGTTGGCTTTACTTCTGCGGCAATAGCTTTTTTAGCAGATTCTAAATTTCCCAGAACATCTCTATATAGAGCATTCCAATGGTTATCAGGAATTTTACGGGTCGTTACTCTGTATTTAGACTCGGTAGTATATTGGGTTGCGGCCCAGTATTGTGTGAAAAATCTAAATACATTCAAGTTAACACTCGGAGTGGTCATTTGGTCAGCAAGCTCTTTTTGTGCATTGGTTAGCAATGAACCGGCAGACACATTATAAGCTCCGTCATGATCTAAATTGTAATCATCGGATTCATCTACACAACTCGTGGTAAATAATGCCAAGGCTGCGAGTGAAAAAAATATCTTTTTCATAGTTTAGAAATTTACTTTTAAGTTGAATGAATATACTTTAACAGTTGGCATTACACCAGACTGGTATCCTTGCACGTTACCTGATGAAGTTCCGGCTTCAGGATCAGCATTAGGAAGGTTTTTGTGGATAATCCATAAGTTGTTTCCTAGTACACTGAAGGTTACACCTTTTACAAATGATTTTTCCAAATATTTACTAGGTAGTGAATAAGCTAAACTTACCTCTCTTAATTTTACATAAGAAGCGTCATAAACATAAGCTCTGTCAGGGTTAGCAGAAATTCCATAACCTAAACCGCTAGCTTCACTTGAATCAGATGCGTCAACTCTTGTCGTATTTGGTATATATTGAGGTTCGCCATTACCAGGTACATAGGCAGGGTTTGCCATAACACCTTGGTTGATATAACCTCCTCCGTTAGCAAGAGTATTTCTCACAGGGTTTCCTAAGTCATTGATGCCCGCTGTACTGGTATATAAACCGGTGTCTTGTCCATAACCTTGGTCTAATGAGAATACGCTTCCTCCTTTTTTGACATCGATTAAGAAGCCAAATGAAACGTTTTTGTAAGTGAATTTGTTAGAAATACCTCCTGTCCATTTTGCCTGAATATTTCCAATTACATGGTCGGCAGTGTCTGTTTGCAGATAATTACCATCATCACCAACAATTCTGTTGCCATGATCGTCATAAACATAATCAGTTCCTTTGATTGTTCCATAAGGTTCACCCACAGTAGCATTCAAAGTAATTCCTGACTGGAAGCTGGCTAACTGAAGGTTTGATCTTCCGGCATCCAAAGACAATAATTTGTTTTTGTTCTGTGCCCAGTTAACTGAAACCTGCCATTCAAAATTTGCTGTTTTTATAGGAGATCCTGTCACAATCAATTCCACACCCTTGTTTTCTAATTCACCGGCATTGATAAGTGATGTGCTATATCCGGTAGATGTTGATTGAGGTACTTGGAATATTTGATTTTTAGTGTTGGTTTTATACCAAGAAAACTCAAAACTTAGACGGTTTTTAAACATAGCACCTTCAATACCCGCTTCCCAGCTTCTTGTAAGCTCAGGTTTTAATTGACTAAAGTCGACAAAGGTTGTGCTGTTGGCATACATTGGGTATCCATCAATCGAACCATTAAGTGTTTTTCTTCCTAATAATCCTGCCGCAGGGTCGTTACCAACTTCTGCATAACTTGCACGGATTTTGGCTAAATCCAACCAGTCTTTTTTGATAAATTGGTTGAAGACAAAACTTGAACCAACTGAAAAATAATTGTATGCTCCATTTTTTCTAGGTAAAGCAGTAGATTCATCTCTTCTTAAAGTTCCTTCTAAATATAGGAATTTGTCATAATCAAAAGAAGCTTGTCCGTATATTCCTGATTTTTTGTATGTTATTTCTGTTTCATACGGTGCAGTATAAACTGCTGAATTCGCCAGATTATAGAAACGAGGAGTTACTAGTCCTCCTGTTGTTGAACCGTCGAAAGAATCCACTGTGAAATGCTTCAATGTTCCACCACCTAATAATTTCATTCCTAACTTATCAGTAAGTTTAGCATCATAAGTAGCGATGAAATCATAGGTTTGTTGTGAAAATGCTCTGGTGTATAACTCGTATCCTGAACCTTCGTCAATTTGATTGTAAAATAATCCCCATTCCGCTGGAACACTGCCAATAGCCAATCTTTGTTCTTGTCTGTCATTGGTTCTTTCAACTGTAACCCTACCTAAAATATTGAAGTTTTTCGCTACGTCGTAAGATAAATTAGCCCCCAACAATAATCTGTTGTGCGTATCTGTTTCATAGTTTTCGTAACGATCCCAATAAGGGTTGTCCCAATAGGCAGGAGTTAAATCTCCACTTAGAGGATCATTCATGTTCCAAGAAATGTTATCCCTATTTCTGAAATATTCTTGTTGAAGTTCTTTGATGTCAACGTTTACCTGCCACCATTGACGGAAACCACCGATGAAGTTATTTCCATAACCTACATTGTTTCTTCCCAATGTACTTTGGTCAGAGTAAGAGAAAGTTGCTCCAAATCTTAATTTGTCACTTAAATTTCTGGAAAAGTTACCAGAAATTATGTTTTTCAATAAGTTAGAATTTGGTAAAACTCCGGAATCTTTATTGTTTGTTAAACTAAGGTTATAAGTAGTTTTGTCGTCTCCTCCGTTAATGTTTACACTGTTTACATAACCTACAGA
>CAMFLD010000244.1 GCA_945957245.1 uncultured Flavobacterium sp.
GCCATAAATAGTTGTATTTTTACGGCTCAAAATTTTTAAAGAATAAATGGGTAAAATCATTGCAATTGCCAATCAAAAAGGTGGTGTCGGAAAAACAACAACTTCGGTAAACCTTGCGGCATCACTGGGAGTTTTAGAAAAAAAAGTGTTATTAATAGATGCTGACCCGCAGGCTAACGCCAGTTCCGGTTTAGGTATCGATGTGGAAAACGTTGCCATTGGCACCTATCAGATATTAGAACACAGTAATACTCCTGAAGAAGCCGTCATAGAATCCAGTTCCCCTAACGTATGGGTAATTCCTGCTCATATCGACTTGGTTGCTATTGAAATCGAACTGGTTGATAAAGAAAACCGTGAATATATGCTTAAGGAAGCATTGCAAAGTGTAAAAGACCAATATGATTACATTTTGATTGACTGTGCTCCTTCTCTTGGGTTATTGACTCTTAATGCGCTGACTGCTGCAGATAGTGTTGTAATTCCGATTCAGTGTGAATATTTTGCACTGGAAGGTTTAGGGAAATTATTGAATACGATTAAAAGTGTTCAGAAAATCCACAATGCCAACTTAGACATCGAAGGGCTTTTGTTAACCATGTTTGATTCCCGTTTACGCCTTTCAAACCAAGTGGTAGAAGAAGTACAGAAACATTTCAACGATATGGTTTTCAAAACTATCATTCAGCGTAATGTAAAACTAAGTGAAGCACCTAGTTTTGGGGAAAGTATCATCAATTTTGATGCTACGAGCAAAGGAGCCAGCAATTATCTTAGCCTGGCACAGGAAATTATTAAAAAAAACAGTAATTAAGCAATGGCAAAAGCTATAAAGAAACAAGCATTAGGAAGAGGATTATCAGCTTTACTGAAAGATCCTGAAAATGACATTAAATCAGTTAATGATAAAAATGCAGATCAGGTTGTAGGTAATATTATTGAACTGGATATTGATTCGATTGAAATTAACCCTTTTCAGCCCAGAACCAATTTTAATGAGGAATCATTACAGGAATTAGCTTCTTCCATCAAGGAATTAGGGCTAATCCAACCGATTACTGTTCGTAAACTGGATTTCAATAAATACCAGCTTATTTCAGGGGAACGCCGTTTACGTGCCTGCAAGTTGGTAGGCCTAACTACGGTTCCGGCATATATCAGGATCGCCAATGACAATGAGTCGCTGATTATGGCTTTGGTGGAAAACATCCAGCGTCATGATTTAGATCCTATTGAGATAGCATTATCCTACCAACGTTTAATAGACGAAATCCAATTGACTCAGGAACAAATGAGTGAGCGTGTTGGCAAAAAACGTTCTACAATAGCTAACTACTTGCGTTTGTTGAAATTAGACCCAATCATTCAAACCGGAATTAGAGATGGTTTTATTACAATGGGACATGGACGTGCTATCATCAATATTGAAGACCAGGACGTTCAGGCCGATATTTACCATAAGATTGTAAGCGAAAACCTTTCGGTGCGTGAAACGGAGAATTTGGTTAAAAACTATCAGGACAGTATCAAGCCAACAGCTACCAAAGCTGCAAAAAAAGCTGCTACTTTTAAGATTGATGACGAGCAGAAAAAGGCATTTGCAAATTTCTTTGGCTCCAAAATCGATGTTAAGATTGGTGGAAACGGGAAAGGAAAAATTACCATTCCATTTCACTCCGAAGAAGATTTCAACCGCATTATCAAGTTAATTCAAGGATAGTGAAGCAGGCTTTCTACATACTCTTACTCGCTTTTCTTCCGTTAAGCCACGCTTTTGCCCAAAGCAATGAAAGCATACTTTCTGTGAAGAATGTCGATACCTCTAAAGTTGTGGAAATCGATCCGCTGAGGCCTTCTAAAGCTGCTTTCTATTCGGCCGTGCTTCCCGGTTTGGGACAAGCCTATAACAAAAAATACTGGAAAATTCCTCTGGTTTATGCCGCTATTGGTACCAGCGTTTATTTTTATATCAACAATACCAAAAAATATCATAGTTACCGTGATGCCTACAAGCGTAGGCTGGAAGGTTTTAATGATGATCAATACCAATATCTTGATAATTCAAGATTAATACAAGCGCAGCGTTTTTATCAGCGGAACAGGGATTTATCGCTTTTGGCAGCCGTTGGCTTTTACATTCTCAACATAGTCGAAGCCAATGTAGACGCACATTTAACGCAGTTCAATGTCAGTGACAAACTTTCCCTGAAACCTGATATCTACACTAACGAATTGAACTATAAGCCCAACGTGGGTTTAACTTTTAACTACAAGTTCTAGATGAAAATAGCATTACTGGGATATGGCAAAATGGGCCAGATTATTGAGCGGATTGCACTGGAAAGAGGCCATAAAATTGTTTTGAGGAAAACCAGTTCCAATACTTTTGAAGGACTCGATTTAGCAGATGTATCTATTGACTTCAGTATTCCCAATGTAGCTGTAGAAAATATTTCAACCTGTATCAACAAAGGAATTCCGGTAGTTTCCGGAACAACAGGCTGGCTGGAGAATTATCATGAAATGGTAAGGTTGTGTGAAGAGAAAAATGCGGCTTTCCTGTATGGTTCCAACTTTAGTCTAGGTGTTAACCTCTTCTTCGAATTGAATGATTATCTGGCTAAAATGATGTCTAAATTCAGTGAATACAAGGTATCGATGGAAGAAATCCATCATACACATAAACTGGACAAACCCAGCGGGACAGCTATTTCATTAGCCAATGCTATTATCAATCATTCTGACAAAAACAATTGGGCTATTGAAAACCCAAAAGAAGATGATGTATTTATAGATGTAAAGCGTATCGATGAAGTACCCGGAACACATAGCGTAATTTATAATTCGGCTGTTGATTTAATTGAAATCAAACACGTAGCCCACAATAGAGAAGGTTTTGCTTTAGGTGCCGTCATAGCTGCTGAATGGATTGTCGGTAAAAAAGGCGTATATTCTATGAAGGATGTGTTGGATTTGGGGAAGTGAATTGAGAAGCAAGAAGCAGGAAGCAAGAAGCAAGAAATTTAAATTAGTAAATTTTCTAAACCCTATATTCTTGATAAAATCCCATAAAAATTGTAACAAATAAATTAAATTAAAAACTCATATATTTAACTATTAAAATTAACATTATGTCAATATCTCAATGGTTTATATTTTTCATTATTGTTCAGGTGATTCATGGATTAGGAACCTGGAAACTTTATCAGAAAGCGGGTAGAAAACCTTGGGAAGCATTTGTCCCTGTATATAATTCCATTGTTTTGATGAAAATCATCAACAGGCCAACTTGGTGGACCATACTGCTTTTCATTCCTATCATTAATCTGATTATGTTTCCGGTAGTATGGGTAGAAACTTTGAGAAGCTTTGGCAAAAACTCAACTGCTGATACGTGGCTTGGAATATTCACTTTTGGTTTTTATATTTATTATGTTAATTATACTCAGGATGTTAAGCATATTGCCGACAGAAGTCTTGTAGCTAAAACAAAAACCGGAGATACTATTAGTTCTTTGCTTTTTGCTGTAGTTGTGGCTACTTTAGTGCATACATACGTAATGCAGCCTTATACCATTCCGTCACCATCATTGGAAAAATCATTGTTGGTTGGTGATTTCCTTTTCGTAAGTAAGTTCCATTATGGTGCAAGAACACCAATGACTACAGTTGCGGCTCCAATGGTTCATGACACTATACCATTTATCCATACAAAATCATATCTATATGACGATAACAATCCAAATTCCTGGAAAAACAAATTGCAACTGCCTTACTTTAGATTTCCCGGATTTGAAACCATCAAGAATAATGATATCGTAGTTTTCAACTGGCCAAGGGATACCCTATTCCACATGTACAAACCGGCTGACAGGAGATACAGCAAACCTATTGACAAAAAAACCAACTATGTAAAACGTTGCGTGGGAATTGCCGGTGACAGCCTACAGATTAAAAACGGAGATATATTCATTAATGGCAAATTGTTGATTTTGCCAGAAAGAGCAAAACCGCAGTTTGGATTTAATATTCAGATGAAAGAACCAGTATCTGAAGAGTTTATGAATGACCATCAGCTTACTGATTTCTTGAGAGTTATCAAAATTCAAAAAAATTACTGGGATAATAACGAAGCGCAAAAGTTTTTTAAAGAAGCTAATTATAATTTAAGAGAATTAGGAAGAGACTCAACCAGCGTTTTCATTACCGGAAATGTTGATGAAGAGTTGGCAAAAAAAATGAACCTGAGCTATTCTGATGTGTTTTTCCAAACCAACATGACGCAACAGAAAGCCAATGAAGTTAAACAGGATTCCAGAGTTGTTTCAGTAAGCCGCTACTTCAAACAAGGCGCTGAAGACGGAATCTACCCTGATCCTCAGGACGGTGTGGTTTCTAAAACAAGTAACTGGAACAGTGATAATTTTGGCCCAATTTACATTCCCAAAGCAGGAGCTACAGTTAAGTTAGACCTAAAATCATTACCGTTATACAAAATCATCATCACGGAGTATGAAGGAAACGAATTGAAAGTAGTTGGAAATGATATTTTTATCAATGGAAAAAAAGCAACTACTTATACTTTTAAGCAAAATTACTATTGGATGATGGGAGACAACAGAAATAACTCTCTTGATGCCCGTTATTTTGGATACACTCCGGAAAACCATATTGTAGGAAAACCTGTTTTCATTTGGATGAGTTGGGATAGCAATGCTAAAGGATTTTTCAATAAAATCAGATGGGAGCGTTTATTCACCACTGTTAGCGGAGAAGGACAGCCTCAATCGTATTTCAAATACTTCATCGGGCTATTGGCACTTTACTTCGTAGGTGAATATTTCTGGAAGAAGAAAAAAGCGAATAACGTTTAATCCAAAATATAAAAAATAAAAAGCCATATTGTCTGAAAAGGCTTTATGGCTTTTAATATTACAATAATGAACAACATTATCA
>CAMFLD010000245.1 GCA_945957245.1 uncultured Flavobacterium sp.
CTCCGGGACCCGGTGAAAGCAGGATTTTATCAAAAGACTGTAATTCGTCCAATTCAAATTCATCATTCCTGAAAACGGTAACCTGTGAATCCAAATCTTCTAAATAGTGAACCAAATTGTAGGTGAAACTGTCGTAATTGTCTATGACGGCTATTTTCTTCATAATTTTATATTGTTTCGGCTGCTTCCAGAGCTTTATTCAGAGCGCCCAATTTATTATATACTTCCTGCATTTCGTTTTCTTCTGAAGAACTTTCCACGATTCCGGCTCCCGCCTGGTAATGCAGTTCGTGGTTTTTGGATAGAAAGGTACGAATCATGATGGCATGATTGAAATTACCTTCAAAGTCCATAAATCCAATAGCACCTCCATAAAATGCCCGATTGGTGTTTTCAATTTCCTCTATCAGCTGCATAGCTCTGTGCTTGGGTGCTCCGCTTAATGTTCCGGCGGGAAAGGTATTCGCAACCAACTTCATGGAACTTCCGGTTAATTTTCCGGTAACTTTGGAAACCAGGTGTATTACATGAGAAAAGAATTGGACTTCTTTATATTTATCTACTTTAACATCAGTACAGTTTCGACTTAAATCGTTTCGGGCCAAATCTACGAGCATCACATGTTCGCTGTTTTCCTTAATGTCTTCAGATAGTTTTTTGGCTAAATCAGCATCCTGTTCGTCATTTCCGGTTCGTTTGAAAGTCCCTGCTATTGGGTGGATTTCGGCATGTTGGTTGGATATTACAAGCTGTGCTTCGGGCGAAGACCCAAAAATCTTGAAATTCCCATAGTCAAAAAAGAAGAGATAGGGCGAAGGGTTGATGTTGCGTAATGCTCTGTAAACATTAAATTCGTCACCCTTAAACGCTTGTGAAAACCTCCGGGACAAAACCAATTGGAACACATCGCCCCGATGGCAGTGTTTTTTTGCCAGAGTTACATTTGATTTGAATTGTTCGTCGGTGAGATTAGAAATAGAATTTCCTTCACGATTAAAGTTGTAAGTAGCAAAGGTTTTGGTTTGCAGCAATTGTTCAATCTCCCTGATATTGTTACTATTATCAATACTGTGGCAAAAGATAAACGCTTCGTTTTTGAAATGGTTAATGGCAATGATATTCTGATACACTGCATAAAACAAGTCGGGGATAACTAAATCATTTCTCTTTTGAATGGTAATTTTTTCAAAATATTTTACAGCATCGTAGCTGATGTAGCCAAAGAGGCCATTATTGATGAACTTGAAATTGTTTTTTACGGGTTTAAAGCGGGCGGCAAATTCTTCGATAATTTTTGGAATGTTTGTTTTGGAAGATATTTCAATTTTTCCAGCAGTACCATCAGGATAAGTGGTTGAAATGTTGTTGTTTTCGATTTTTATCGAAGCAATCGGATTGCAGCAGATGTAGGAGAAACTATTATCTGCGGTATGGTAATCACTGCTTTCGAGCAATATACTGTGAGGAAACTTATCCCGTATTTTGAAATAAATACTCACCGGAGTGATGGTATCAGCAAGAATCTGCCTGTACTGTGTATATAATTGAAACTGTTGCATACTTAAATTCTTTAAATGAAAAAAGGCCTGTCGTGAATGACAGGCCTTTTACTTATTTGGATACATATACCAATGGAGGACTACTTCACGACAACTGACGTAAATTATTCCACCACCAAGTAGTATTTAAAATGTTATTCATAATTAATTTGATTGAAACAAATATAGTAAGGTCTTTTTTAATTTCAAATAAAAAATAAAAAAACCTCGAGAATTTCTTTTCGAGGTTTTTCAGCAATTTTTCCCTTAAAATTAGAACACTAAGTTTACGTTTAGTTCAAAATCATCATAGATTGCTTTATCTCCGATACTGTCAAAGAAGCTTTTTGAGTTGTATTTGATACCGTATTTAGTTCTGTCGATTGTTAGTTTAGCAGAAGCTGTATTTCCTTTTACAGTAATGTCAAAAGTTACCGGATTTGTAATTCCTTTGATAGTAAGGTCAGCAGTTACTGTGTAAACTCCGTTTGCTTTAGCAGCAATTTTTTTGAATACTAATGTTGATGTTGGATTTTTCTCAGTTCCAAAGAAATCTTCTGATTTCAAGTGTCCGTCCAATTTGCCTTTCCATTCACCGGAAAGATCTGTAGATGTTAATGAAGTCATATCTACAGTGAAATTACCACCAGTAAGTTTATTTTTTTTGAAAACCAGAAATCCTTCTTTAAAGTTTACCGTTCCGCTGTGTTCCCCGGTTACTTTTTTACCCAGCCAATTGATAGTACTTTTTTGAGTGTCAATTTTTTTAGCCTGAGCGAAAGCTGTAGTTGTTCCAACAGCTACTAATAATGCGATTGCGATTGTTTTTAAATTTTTCATTGTTTTTGATATTTAGTTATGGATTATTTTTATGATTTAATTTTTTATTTTCCTCTGTATTTTTCAAGCAGAATATTTAACTTTTCCAATTCTTCCGATGTTAGATTATTGGCAAAAAAATGTTCGTGTTCTACCACAATTGGATCCAGTTCGGCTAAGATGTCTAAACCTTTTTGCGTAATCGACACCTCAATTTTTCGTCGGTTTTCCGGACATACTTCGCGGGTTACATATTCTTTTAGCAACAGTTTGTCAATCAGTCGGGTAGTGTTACTGCTCTTGGAAAGCATACGTTCCTGAATGACAAACATATTGACAGGATGACCTTTTTGTCCGCGTAAAATCCGCAATACATTATATTGTTCCCTCGAAATATCGTAAGGTTTCAAGATCTCATGGAATTTATCTCCAATAACATTGTGTGTATACATGAAATTAAGAATTACCTTTTTTGCAGTATCCAACGCTATAGTAGATTTTATGATCTCTTCAATTTTCATTATTACATTTACAATATTTGTATGTACAAATGTATAAATGTTTTTTATTTGTATATACAAGTGTCTGTTATTTTTTTGTTAAAATTTAAAAACAGTAGGTAAGTTTAGTTCTTCCGCAACGTTAATTACCCAAGTAATAAAGTATCTTTGTTATACAAAAAAACATCAACATGGATTTATCACAAAATGAATGGAAATCAAAATTAGACAACGATCCTAATGCAGTTATCCTTGATGTAAGGACTGAAGAGGAATGGAATGACGGAATAATTCCGAATGCTGTCTTAAATGATATATACAAAGGTCAGGCTTTTATCTACAAGCTGGAAGAAATGGACAAAACCAAAAACTATTATGTGTATTGCAAAGCAGGTGGAAGAAGTTCTCAGGCATGTTCCATTATGAAACAAATGGGTTTTGAAACAACCTACAATCTTCAAGGCGGTTTTATGAACTGGAAAGGGGATGTAGCCTTTCGTGATGAAAATTAATTAGCATAACATGAACATTCCTTCTTCAAAACATCCAAGGGTTGTTATCATTGGTGGAGGTTTTGCAGGACTCGCATTGGCCAAAAAGCTCAAAGGAAAGAAATTTCAAGTGGTCCTGCTCGATAAACACAATTACCACACTTTCCAGCCATTGCTTTACCAGGTTGCCACTGGTGGACTGGAAGCCGGTTCAATAGCTTATCCTATCAGGAAGGTTATCCAGGAATATGAGGATTTTTATTTCAGGCTGACTTCGGTTAAGGAAATTGATGCCGAAAACCAAAAGATAATCTCTGAAATAGGAGATTTACATTATGATTACCTTGTTATTGCTACGGGCTCCAAGACCAATTATTTTGGGAATAAGGACATTGAACGTTATTCTATGTCCATGAAAACTATTCCGCAATCCCTGAATATCCGAAGCCTCATTCTGGAGAATTTTGAACAGGCTGTTCTGACCAAAGATGAAGCGGAGCGCAATGCCCTTATGAATTTTGTTCTTGTTGGAGCCGGACCTACGGGGGTAGAACTCGCCGGAGCATTGGCCGAAATGAAGAAAGCCATTCTTCAAAAGGATTACCCTGATTTGGATATTACCAAAATGCAGATTAACCTGATTCAGGGAGATGATAAGGTTTTGAATGCCATGACGGAGAAATCATCAAAAGCGGCGGAACAGTTTTTATTGAAACTGGGCGTGAAGATATGGAAGAATGTCCGTGTGACCAATTATGATGGCAGAACCATAACTACCAGTGGCGATCTTACTTTTGAGGCAGCTACGGTAATCTGGACAGCCGGAGTGCAGGGAGCTAAAGTAGCCGGACTTAAAGCCGATGCGTTGGTAGAAAGAGTAGAGCGCATTAGAGTTAACGAATTCAATCAGGTGAAAGGATATGGAAATATTTTTGCCATAGGGGATATTGCCTCGATGGAAACTCCAAAATACCCTCATGGGCATCCTATGATGGCACAACCTGCTATTCAACAAGGAAAATTATTGGGAGAAAACCTTGTTCGACTCAAGAATAACAAAACCATGAAGCCTTTTGATTACCATGATAAAGGTTCCATGGCTACTATAGGAAGAAATCTGGCTGTGGTTGATTTACCGCATTATCATTTTAATGGTATTTTTGCATGGTTTGTCTGGATGTTCGTCCATTTATTCTCATTAATAGGATTCAAAAACAGAGCAGTCGTATTCCTTAACTGGGTTTATAATTACGTCCGTTTTGACCGAGAAGGAAGGCTGATTATCAGGCCTTACAAAAAGAAAAGTTTCACTACTTTTACCAGTGATGAGATTTAATTATATCAAAATAGCGGCTTCTGTCTTTTTTATAAGCTTTTTGGTTTCCTGTAAATCAGCAATACTCGATTCGAAAAGATCTGCGGAGTTGCTCGATATTTCAAAGGAAAAGGACAGCAATGCCTTTGTCAGCCTCAAAAATTACAGCCACGACTTTTCATTTGAAATGAAATATGCCACAACCGATAACTTTCTCAAGGAAAAGGTTTACCCCTGCGATGAATGTTTTCTTAGAGTGAAAACGGTTATGGC
>CAMFLD010000246.1 GCA_945957245.1 uncultured Flavobacterium sp.
AAGTATCTTTTAGCAAAGGAAATTCAGCCAAGTCATTGAGGATGATTGTAACCAATTCCGGGCTTACCTTTTGAATAAAAAAATCTTTGATAAAAGCCTCATGATCACCGGTAACTTCCGTTTCATCAATGATGATAATGTTCTCCTTAACTAATTCTTTCTCAATGATATTGAGTATCCGCAAACTCTCAGTTTGCTGTTTGATAACTATCTCCGTAATATCTTTTACCAATTGTTGGGCAGAAATACCTCCGAGTAGTTTTTCTCCTGAAATACCCGCAAGACTCAACCGGCGTATTGCGGCAAAACGCACCCGGAAAAATTCATCAAGATTATTGGAAAAAATACCTATAAACCTTAATCTTTCCAATAAAGGAACCGATTCGTCTGCGGCTTCCTGTAATACTCTGGCGTTAAATGCCAGCCAACTTTTTTCTCTGTCTATATATCGAAAACCATTTTCTGTGCTCATGCTAATCTTAAATCTCTGGGAAAAATAACTTTTTTTGTTTGTCCATTTTCAATGTACTTCCAACTGTTTTGGTCAAATATAATATTTACAAATCCGGAAGTAGACACATTATCAATAAAAGTATTCCCGAACTTATTGACAAAATGGGTAATCGCCTCATTATGACCAAAAACGATTAGATGATCGTAATCATCTGAACAGGATTTTATAATCTGTTCCAAAGTCCTGACATCGAAAGTATATAATTCTTCTTTGAATACAATGCTTTCAACGGGAAATGAGATGTTTTGTGCAAATATAATGGCTGTTTCTGAAGCTCTTTTTGCCGGGCTGCTCCATACAACAAAGGATTTAGGTATCTGCCCGGCTATATTAGAAGAAACCAAATGAGCATCCTTTATCCCTCTGCCAGCCAACGGTCTGTCATAATCACGAAGGGGTGCATCCCAACTTGATTTTGCATGTCTGACCAATATCAACTGTTTCATGATGTGAATTATTAGGGTATTTTGAAACCATAAATTTAAGCAATAATATGCATTTCAAAACTTTCATTAAGAGATATAAAGATTATTTGTTTATTAAAAAATAGAAAAGCCAATCTTATTTTGATTTTTGAGTTCATTTTAACGAAACATCAAATACCATTTTTAATTCAAACTAAATGTTAAAACAGTGAAATGTTATAAACATAAGATTGTTAATTATTTTTTGTAGTAATTTTCAATCTAAAATTGTTAAATAATGTATTTTATCTATAAAATAATGCATTTTGTCGACATTTTTTTTGGCTAATTAAAATAAACTATCTACTTTCGAATTGTAAAATAGTAAAAAAGAGGAAAAATTAACCCCTAAAACCCCAAATTATGATGTCAAAACACAAGCAAAAAAGCAAAAAAACTATCGACAAAAAGGGCATAATGCAAGAAATTCGTCATTTAAACGAGTTTTTGGGTTATTCGTAGACTATATTGGTGGCTTTGGTGGTTTAGTACATAATTTAGCCGCAAATAGTATGACCCAAAATAACTATTAGCCTATATGCCTACATCTAAACAACTTCGAGCCCTAATTTATTCGTAATTTTTTTTGTGAAATTATTTTCAATAACTAATTGTATGAAAACAAATAGCCCAAATGTATTATTTAACCATCGAGCAAAATCTTTGCTTGAAAAAACAAGTCAAGTCATGAAACAAAAACTATTGCTGTTTTTATTGTTAGTTTCATTCTGCCTTACAGGCTTTGCCCAAGGCTCAAGAACAGCTAGCAATGAATCAATTGTTGTTACAGACGTGAACTCAATCCTGTTTCCAAGCGGATCGTCTTCTTCAGCCCGTGTTGCCAGTCCCGGCAATTCGACTGTCGACGCCACCCGTGTAAGGGATTTGATTAGCAATGTGCAACAGTCGACCTATTATTTTGAAGGCCGTGTTAAGACCTATGGTGAAACGCCTACTAATCTGAACACTGAATTAAGTTCCTTAAATCAGTTGGACAATGTGATAACTCAAAAAGACAATATTGAGATTGTCACATTACGCATTAATTCTGCAGGCGAATTAAACTCGACTATCGATTTAGCTGCATTTGCAAATTTCCCTAGGTTGAAATATATCTATTTTATCACTAAGGTTAATACAACCAGTTCTAATATTGCCAGTCACATTGTGAATTATGACAGTAGATTTAATCTATTATACAAAATTGACAAAGGAGACAGCAATCAATAAAAATTGATAAAAGAGCATTATATGAAAAATTTATACTTTAACTCAATCGCTAAAAACCTTAGGCATATAATTGTATTGCTTGTGATCCTTTTTGGATTCAGCAATACTATCAATGCACAGGTTAAGAAGACCTTTACCCAAAGGACTTCGTCTTACAGCCCAACTAAGAAAATCTACAATATAAAAGGAGATTTTACCATGTTAGGTAATACCTGTTTGACACCTCAGTTTTATACTGCTACGACAAACAACAATGATGCTACAATGGTTTATGTTGATACGGATAATGATTCCAGTACTTTCAACTCTTCCTCTGCTACATTAGTATTAAACTCAGAAAACGGTTCGACTCCTTCTTGTTCGAATATCGTTTTTGCCGGTTTATACTGGACTGGTAGATCATCTACAAGTAATACTTTTAATGTAACAAAAAATGGAGTAACCAAATCATTTAACAAAAGGGTAGTAAAACTTAAAGGACCTGCATCGTCAACCTATACTACTATTACTGCTGGTACAAACGATATTTATTATCCAACCAACAGTGATGATTACATTTTCTCTGCTTACGCGGAGGTTACTGATTATGTAAAGACTAATGGTCTTGGTCAATATACCGTAGCGGATATGGCTTTACTTGAGGGTAATCCGGGAGGAACAGGTTACTCTGGTGGATGGGCCATGGTAGTTATTTATGAAAACTCTAAAATGAAATGGAGAGATGTAACCATTTTTGATGGTTACGCTTATGTTGAAGCAGCCAACTCATCTGCGGGACTTGAATTGCCTGTTACTGGGTTTAACTCAGCTATTTCCGGAAACGTTGGAATGAAAATCGGAGTTATTGCCAGTGAAGGTGATATCGGATATACTGGTGATTATTTCAAAATCCAAAAATTAAATACAGCGAACTATACTACTTTAAGTAGAACTGCAGACGGAGTAATACCTAATCCTGACAACTTCTTCAGGTCTTACATTAATGCTCCCGGATCAAGAAATCCAAACTTAGATAACAATACAGGTGTTGATATTGGAATCATCCAAATTCCTAACACCAATAATTCAATTATCGGAAACAGTCAGACGTCAACAAAATTCCTTTATGGTACCAATGGAGATACCTACTCTATTTTTACCATTGCTATGGCTGTTGATGCTTACGTCCCTGAAACCGAAGGGATAATTACTACTACTACTATCAACAACCAACCTGCTGTTCAGCCGTATACAATTACGCCAGGACAAGATGCCGGTTTCAGTATTGATATCAGAAACTTAGGAACAGAAGCGATTAACAATTATAAAGTAGTTGTTCCAATTCCTTACAATGCTTCTTATGTTCCTGGAAGTGCAACAGGTACTTTATTTTACACAACTCCAAACCAAACTATTACCGGTACATTTGACCCTACATTAGGAGCAACCGGTTCAATTGTTTGGAATTTCGGAACTTTGCCTTTGCCTGCAAACCCAACAACATTATTAGCACGTTTGACATTCAAATTGAAATCTACTACAGATTGTGCTATATTAGCTAATGCAACGTGTTCAAGTACTATTGCAGTAACTGGTAATTCTGTTGGTATCGGAGCTACAACAAACGTTTCGCTTAACAATTCAAGCTTAATCCAAGGATATACTCAGAACGGAAGTTGTGGAGGTACTGCAATTCCAACTCCAATCAACATTGGAATCAACGGAACAAGTTATGTACAAAACAACTGTCCTGGTACAGATTTTACAAGACATTTCTCTTACTGTAGTGCAAGTACTTCAGTAAAACCTTCTGAAATTGCTTCTAATTTCCCAACAGGTTCTTTATTCTATAATAGTTTCCCGGTAACATTAAACTCTGTTCAATATACCGAAACAAACCCTATCCCACTTGTAGCCGGTTCAACAGTAACTTACTATGCTGTTCCTCCTGGAGGTGGTAGCGGATGTAATTTCCCTTTTACTGTTGCCAAATGTCCTGTAATCATTGCTCAGGATGATACTATTTCTGGTGGTAATGGATTCACAGGAAATACCAATGCCGGAAACGTATTAAACAATAACGGAAGCGGTGCTGATACTTTAAATGGTACTCAGGCTACTATTTCACAAGTTAATATCACAGTAACTACTCCGGCTACTTCTATCGGTGGTGCTCCGGTACCTTCTATTGATGTAACAACAGGACAAGTTTCTGTTCCGGCGGGTACTCCTGCAGGAACATATACTATTGTATATAACTTATGTGAGAAACTAAATCCTACTACCAACTGTGACCCGGCTACTGTTACTATTACAGTAACTGCCCCTGTAATCATTGCGCAAAATGATACAATTAATGGTGGTAATGGAACAATGGGTAACCCAAATGCCGGAAACGTATTAAACAATAACGGAAGCGGTGCTGATACTTTGAATGGTAGTCCGGCTAACATTTCGCAAGTTACTATTACTGTAACTTCTCCAGCTTCTTCTATCGGTGGTGCTCCGGTTCCTTCTATTGATGTGGCAACTGGACAAATTTCTGTACCAGCCGGAACTCCAGCCGGAACTTATACTATCATTTACAACCTTTGTGAGAAATTAAATCCAAGCAATTGTGATCCGGCTACTGTAACTATTACGGTTACTGCTCCGGCTATCATTGCTCAGGATGATACAATCTCAGGTGGTAACGGTACTTCAGGAAATCCTAATGCCTGTCTCTTATACAC
>CAMFLD010000247.1 GCA_945957245.1 uncultured Flavobacterium sp.
GTCCTAAATAATATTTAGTTTCAATAGAAAACTCGGAGGACAGTTGATATGACAAACCAAATGACGGACCAAAATCAAAGGTCTTAGTATATTTTCTTGAAATTTCAGTTGTTTCAAGATTTCTTTCCCTTTCTACATGGAGTAAATAATTAATTTGTGGTCCCAGACACACCTTAAATTTTTCACTCAATTTATAATCAAAAAGCAAAGGGAAACTCAAAATAGAGATTCTTAAGTTTTCATTTACAGTGTAAAAATTTAATGTTCCTGAGGGATAATTTACTTCATTTGAAATGCTTGCTGTCAGACGGGTAAAATTAATTTCGGGGCTGAAATTGAATTTTGACGATAATGGAATTTCACAGCCTAAACCTAATTGATAAGACAGGTTACCTTTCCAATTAGATTTTTTGCCAGAATACATACCTGTATTCATGCCTACTTTTAGAATGTAGCTTTCATTCTTTTGAGCATAGGAAATGCTTAAAAAAAATAAACTCAATATGAGGAATTTTTTGCCCATAAATTAGTTTTTGAATTAACGCAATAATTTTCAATTGCTATTTGCGGACAAATCTAACGTGGTTATTTTTTTTGTAAGTTATTATTATTGACCTCAAATAGTTTAAATTGCTTCTAGTTTTATTAATTCCTTTTCTTTAAGCTGCCTGATTCTTTCGTTAATTTTTCTTTGCAGTTTTTTAGCATCGTTTACTTCTGTTTTTTTTATTTTCAAAGCAATATAACCATGCTCTTTGACAATAATATATGTGTATTGGTAGTCAGTAATTATGAATGTGAGGATAAATGCAACTAAAGATTGAGTTAAAAGGGAGAAAAATGGTTGTCTGATTACAAATGAGTTGAAACAGAATATTATTGCCAATGTGGAAAAAAAGAAGATATAATTTTTATGGAATTTTTGTCTTTTGTATAAAGATGTCTTTTTAATTGAATTTAAGGGTATAATAACTTTTGAATGATTTTGATAAATCTTTAAATCGTCTTCCATTAATTCACCTAAACAGTTTTTTTCTTTTTCTAAATAATTATGAGTTTTCATTTTCATTTTCTTTCAAAGTTTGTATTGGGGCGATTAAATCCAGTTCATTTAATTTAGCATCTAATCGCATGAGGAAAGTTTTCCTTCTCTCAAATAAATTGAGGTTGATAATTCCTTCTATGTTATAAATAGAATAATCAATGCTCTTAATTCTCGAACCCAGAAAAATAATTTTCACTTTAGAACGAATCTGGATGAGTTTTAAAATATCATCCCGATGGTTGATAATTACAAATGCAAAATCATTTTGTTCAATTGGGTATTGATTTATTTTTTTTTCGTATTTGCATTGTGTAATATCAAAAACTTCTCCATATACTTTACTAATTAAGCGGGAATAACCTTTAGAGGTATCGTATATAAAAACCTTTCTGCGCACTGAAGCTTTATTTAGTTTGATTATTTGTTACAAATTGTGCTGTTATGATGAATTTCGAAAAGAACTTATTTAGTCTGTGAATTTTAATCATAATCCAAGAACTCTAAGGATAATTTCAATAATTAGCATTGATATGTAATTTATCGCTGCAAACATATACTGACTTTGTTTACTGGATGCAAAAGTACCTTATGTGATGGGCTTTAAGATTATTATAATTGCTGGAGTATTTACAAATTTGATATAAATTGATTTTGCTTTGCCTTGAAGATTTATTTTTTAAGGCTTGGCTTGGTATAAATAATTTTTAACTGGCTACAACCATTATGATTGGGAATAACCGCGACTTTCTTTTTTATTTCAAATGATAAGAGTAGCTTTTATTATCACAAGATTAAATATGTTAAGTCAATAATGAAAATGACTTAGTTTGATTAAAGTTCTTCTTTTGTATCAAGATTTGAAAGTAACAAAAGTTTAACGCTTTATTTTATAAGTGTCTATAATTCATCGGTTTGCTTTTAAATAATTTATATGCAGAAAACCATCTCCTTACTGTATACGGAAAATTTCAAAAATTATATTCCTGGAGTAAGTAAAGGGTGGGATTAATCCAATTGAACAAGCAATAGAGCCTTTTGATGGATACCAGATTAATTTTATACGGAGCTAGCGGGCATTGCAGGGTTATCATGGATATAGCTGATAGCCTTTCCCAAAAAGTTGACCTTATTGTAGATGACAATCAGGAGGTATTTTCTATTTGCAATAGAAAGGTTTTAAATTCATCAACAATCTTATTCAACAAAAAAGACAATGTTGTAATATCAATTGGCAATAATAATATAAGAAAGATGATTTCCCAAAAGCTTAATGTAAATTATATTTCCCTGATCCATCCGTCAGCCCTTATCTCAAAAAACAGCAAAATTGATACTGGAACAGTTATTATGGCCGGAGCGATTGTTAATTCTGGAGCTGTAATTGGGGAGCATTGTATTATTAATTCAGGAGCTGTAGTGGAACACGATTGCTTTATAGGCGATTATGCCCATATTTCCCCTAATGCATCTTTGGCTGGCGGGGTACATGTTGGTGAAGGAACACAAATCGGAATTGGTGCAACAGTAATACAGAATATTAGGATTGGGAAATGGGTGATGGTCGGTGCTGGTGCTGTTATAATAAATGACGTTCCGGATCACTCTGTTGTCGTAGGGAATCCGGGTAGGATAATAAAAAGAAATGAATTGATTTTAGTTAACAGGTTTTGAGAACTATTAAAACACATATAAGAGAGTTTGATTTTTACAATGCTTTTGGAAAGTTAGGCTTTAAATTGAATTTAAAGAAAATGGGTTTTCTACCACAATGGATCATCTTTTTTTTAGATTTATCAATTATTATTTTTTCTGCAAACGTTACTTATATACTATTGAAAGGTTTGCATTTAGATTTTTTTGCTTCAGGCAGTCTGAGTCTATTTTTACCCATTTACTTAATGTCAAATGCTTTTTTCTTCTGGAGTTTCAATACCTATGCAGGTATAATAAGACATTCCTCATTAACAGACGCCTTGAAGTTATTCTTTTCACAATCTTCGACATTTTTGACGCTTATTGGCCTGAATTTTGGATTTTTACTATTGGGAAAACCTAAACTTTGTTTAACAACAGGGCTATTTATAAGCAGTGTACTCTCTTTTAGTTTACTTTTCATTTACAGAATAATTATAAAACAATTATTTGACAGGCTTTTTTTATACAATAAAGCTGACACCATAAAAGCGATAGTTTATGGAACCGGACATAATGCTATAGCAATAGCTAATGCCTTAAAATCTGAAGAGCCAAGAAGATTCCAAATAGTTGGATTTATTGATAAAAACAATGAAAATTCAACCAAAAGGATTGCTGATTTGCCCATTATTAAAATAAAAAAAAATATACCGGTTATGATGAGGTATATGAAGATACAGGCCATTATAATTGCTGATGAAATTGTTAAAAAAGAAGAAGAAATTGAAATAGTCAACGATTGTATTGATAATGGGTTTAAAGTATACTCAGCCCCTGTAGTTTTTGATTGGAACGACAAAAATCAGATTTCAAAAGGAGTCAAAAACTTTGAAATTCATGATCTGTTAGAACGTAAACCCATCGTCTTGGATTTGAACTCGATTTCAAAAAAACTAAAGGGCAAAACCATTTTAGTTACTGGGGGTGCAGGCTCAATTGGCAGCGAAATTGTCAGGCAGATTTTACTTTTTGAGCCCAAAAAAATTGTTTTGTTAGATCAGGCAGAAACTCCGTTAAACAATTTTTTCCTTGAAATAAATAGTTACAATAAAAGCATTGAAACAATTTGCTGTATCGGGGATATTAAAGACAATGAAATCCTTGAATCGATCTTTATTGAGCATTCTCCAGATATCGTCTATCATGCAGCTGCTTATAAGCATGTCCCATTAATGGAAGAAAATCCGATACAGTCGGTTTTAACCAATGTACTTGGCACCAAAAATGTGGCTGATATTTCCCAAAAATACAATGTAGAACGTTTTGTTATGGTCTCTACAGATAAAGCTGTGAATCCAAGCAGTATTATGGGTACAACAAAAAGGATTGCAGAAATGTATGTACAATCTAAAGACTTCAGGGTTAAAGAACTTAAGGATAATAGTCAAACCAAATTTATAACTACAAGATTTGGAAATGTACTTGGTTCTAACGGCTCCGTTGTACCATTATTTGCTAAACAAATACAGGAGGGAGGTCCAATCACCATTACACATCCGGAAATAATAAGGTACTTTATGACAATACCCGAAGCCTGCCAATTAGTTCTTGAAGCGGGATCCATGGGGGAGGGTGGTGAGGTTTATATTTTTGATATGGGTAAACCAATAAAAATTCTCGAATTGGCCAAAAAGATGATTCGTTTGGCTGGATTTACACCAGAAAAAGATATAAAAATCAAGATAGTCGGATTAAGACCCGGGGAAAAACTTTATGAAGAATTATTGAGCGATACGGCTAAAAACCTGCCTACACACCATGAAAAGATTATGGTTGCAATGGAAGTTTGTGACGAGCATGAAAAAATAAAAAAGCAAGTAACGGATTTAATTAGAATAGCCAAAAGCTACAAAAAAGAAGAACTTATCTTGTTAATGAAGGAGATTGTTCCAGAATTTAAAAGTCTCAACGCTGAATATTATTTTTTAAATGAAGAAGTCAGCGCTTAAAAATAGTAATATGAAAATAGATATAATTGCCGGTGCCCGACCCAATTTTATGAAAATTGCACCCATTATTCATGCCATTAACAAAAAAAAACAATCGGGAGTTGATATCAGCTTCAGGCTAATCCATACCGGTCAGCATTTTGATTACAATATGAATGAATCGTTCTTTGAGCAATTGTCTATACCTAAACCTGACATCAATTTTGGAATTGGAGGAGGGACGCAGGC
>CAMFLD010000248.1 GCA_945957245.1 uncultured Flavobacterium sp.
GAGTAAAAGGTCGAGTCATATTCACTATCATCATTGAGATAAACGGTAAATTTTAATCCATTAGCATGGAACGGCAAAAAGTTTTTATTGAAAACAATATCCTGAAGGAAATAGAATGGAATCTGTATTTCGTTACCTAATAAAATTTCATTTTTATCCTCGATGTTTTTGATGATTCCGGCTATATCCTGTACCGGAATATATTCGGGATCCTGACCGCTAAGTCCGAGCATTACAGCTAAATCCGTAGCGTGACCTTTTCCGGTAAGGGAAAGCGAACCGTAAAGGTCTACTTTAACACGAGTGATTTTATCTAAAATATTTTTATCTCTGAGTTCAGATAAAAAGCGTTCGGCAGCACGCCAGGGACCAAGTGTATGGGAGCTTGAAGGGCCTACGCCAATCTTGAGCATATCAAAGACGGAAATGGATTCTTCCATGAACTATATCGATTTAGTTATCGCAAATATAAAGTAAAGAAGTAAAGCTTTGAAGTATTACTTCAAGATTATTATTGATTTCGAGAGTAGGGTAAAATTAGCCTGCTTTGTTTTAAATTCATAACCTATAAATTTGTTAACTATGAAAAACCTAAAAGCATTAATCGGAATCATTGCCCTGCTTCTAATGGTGACAGCTTGTTCAAGCGACAGCAATTCAAGCCAGAATACTATGAAAATAGTGGCTAAAGCAACTTATACTAATCCCGCTGGGAAAAATGCAACCGCAGCTTCTGCAACATCAGGTGTTGTTCTAACCAGTTTTAAAGTAAATATCAAAAAAATCGAATTCAAACTTGCTGATGCTACAGGCGGAGGAGAAGCAGGTGATGACCATGGTGGTGATCATCACGGAAATGGAGATAACAACCATGACGGGATGTACAATGGCGATGATGAAGTAGGATTAAATGGTCCTTGGGAGTTAGATTTATTAAACCAAAATGCACCGGTTACTACAGTTACTATTGCTAATGGGACTTATGAGGAAGTAGAATTTAAATTAAACAAAAGCCTTAACACGAGTTCCCCAATGTATAATAAAACTATTGAGGTAAGAGGAACGATAAACGGAACGCCTTTTGTTTTCTGGCATAATTATGAACAGCAGTTTGAAGTGGATTACCACAATGCTGCCCAAAATCTGGTTGTAAGCAATAGTTCTTTTGATTTAGTTTTAAATATCAATTTAGATCAGGTAATGAGTCAGGTAGATTTGACAAGTGCCGTTGATGGTAACGGAAACGGAACTATTGAAATTGGGCCTGATGATACCGACGGTAATAATGCTTTGGCAGCCCAATTAAACACGCACATAGGGCACTCCTGTGAAATGCATGATGAGAACCACCATTAAATAGATTTATAAGTATTCACGAAAAATCCCTCTTAAAGAGGGATTTTTTATTTGTACAGTTTAGCCAAAAACATTTTTGCCTTTGCCGGTCATGATGAGGCTGTAGAGGCTTTCCTGAACGAGTTGTCCCCAGGCACCGGAACAGCTTCCGTAGCATTCAAAGGCAGGAACCAGTCCTTCATGGGTGAAACGTAATTGTGTTTGACCGTTTGTTTCATCAATATCAAAAATGACTTTTGTCCCGTTCCATTCTGTTTTATCTCCAAAAGAAGTCAGATTAGAATCGGTTACCAGCCAAACTACTTTTTTTCCGGGAATCAATTCAGTTACTTTATGTTTGGAATAATGAAAGTCTTTCATTCGATAGGTAAATTCATCTCCGACCTCATTTGTAGGACCTTCTATTTCACCCTGCCACCAGCCGCTGACATTATTAACAGCATTGAATACATCTATAGCTGGTTTGTCTACCAATATGGTTGTTGTAAAACTTGTTTTCATAGTCAATGGATTATTTTAGCAAAACCAACTGTCCGGAATGGTATTGCAAATGAGAGGTCCGGGTGATTATAATATTCAGTTTATTTCGATGTGGTTCTTTGGCAAAATCTTCTGCGGATACTGCAGTATGTTTTTCGAACCATTCATCGGTTTTAAGTGAGTCGGTTTTCTGTCTCATTACATCACATTGCTTCGACCAAAAACTCCTTAATTCTGCTATTGAAGGAAGTTGTGCAACTGTTTTATCCGGAGATTTGATAAAAGGCTCATTTAGCTCGGGATATAATTTGTCTCCCATATCCATCAGAATAAGCATATCATCATGTACTGCAATAAGATGTCCTAATAGATAAATTCCTCTGTTTTTGCCGGGTGCAATTTCTTTTTGCAATTGTTCATCAGTTAATGAACTTAAAAGTGAATCACAATTTTTGATGGAAGCATTCCATCGGTCTAAAACCATTTTTACAGCGATTTCTGTTGTTGTCATTTTTTATTTTTTAATGTTAATGTACGAAATTTTTCTTTTTGATTTGTTTTTAAGTAGTTATGCTGTCATAGACATAAATTTGCACCTCTTCATCACCAGCCATTAATTTTCTGTCCGCTGCACATTTTTTTCCAATTTCAGATTGAAAAGCATCCATCATTACCTGGTAGGATTCAAAATAAAGATTAGCAATACGGTAAGCAATGTGGGCAGTAGGGGATACTATTGGTCCATCATTGATTTCATATTTTAATAAGCCCGGCAATTGTTTTGCAAGCGGAATATGAATATCAAAGTAATGTTGCTCAAAAGAAGCACTATCTTTAGGTATTTTATAGATTACGGTCATTTTTGCCATAGTATTTTTTTTAATCGTTTAATTATTAACTGCAACACAAATCTAAGGTGTATAGATAACTTTAGTGAGGTGTAAAATAGACTTTGTAGCGGGTTGTTTTGGACATTGTGATTTGTTACATTTGTCATAAAACTTCATCAGATGAAACATATAAGCATTGTTGTTCCAAACGGAGAGGGCAATAACCTGAGCAGTATAGTAGGTGCCTATAAGATATTTATGAAGGCTAATAGCTATTGGATTCAGCGGGGTAATGCACAGGTATTCAATATACAGTTGGTTGGCATTTCTCAAAAAGTGTCCTTCTACGATGGTTTATTTAATGTAAATCCACATCTAGATATTTCACAGATTGACCAGACGAATTTAATTATTATTCCGTCATTAAATCATCATTACGAAAAAGGGATAAAGGATAATCTACCCTTAATTAGTTGGATTCAAAAACAGTACCGAAATGGCGCTGAAATAGCCAGTATTTGTACCGGTGCTTTTTTACTGGCTTCTGCGGGTTTGCTCGACGGAAAGAAATGTTCTACGCATTGGTCAGCTGCTGACAGCTTTAGGAATATGTTCCCAAAAGTAAATATTCAGGCTGACCAACTGATAACAGACGAATATGGTATTTATACTAATGGCGGTGCTTATTCGTTTCTGAACTTAATACTGTATCTGGTAGAAAAATATTTTGACCGACAAACCGCTGTATTTTGCGCAAAAGTGTTTCAGATTGATATTGACAGAAATACACAATCTGAGTTTACCATTTTTACAGGACAGAAACAACATGAGGATGAAATGGTAAGAGAAGCCCAGGCTTTTATTGAAAGTAACCTTAATGGTAAGTATTCTATAGATTATCTTTCAGGAAAATTTGCTGTAGGACGTCGTACCTTTGACCGAAGGTTTATCAAAGCAACGGGCAATACCCCGATTGAATATTCGCAACGGGTAAAAATCGAATCCGCTAAGAAAGCATTTGAAACCACCCGAAAGAACATCAACGAAGTGATGTATGATGTAGGTTACTCCGACAGCAAGGCTTTTCGGGAAGTTTTTAGGAAAATTACAGGATTATCGCCTTTAGAATACCGCAATAAATACAATAAAGAAGCTAAAGCTTAAACAAATACTATTTTCTCTTTTTTTGCGTTATTACTTAAAAACTATTCTTGAAATCTGTAATAACAATATTCCTTTTTTTGATTTTTATTTCCTGTAATGACCGGAAGCCGAAATCAGACAGCATCAATATTCCAAATTACGCGGATTTGCAGTCAAATGATGTAAAGCTGGGTATTCCTAAGGATGGTGACTGGCTGAAACAGCATGAAGAAAAAGAGGAAACTTTTGAGCAATATATAGCCAAGAAGCCACTTAGTATTAAAGATAAAAGAAAGGTGATTTATCTCCAGCCTATCGGAACATTTTCGAAAGAAGAGGATAAGATGCTCGAGCTTACTACGGAATATGTTAGTTATTTCTTCGGATTACGCACGGTTTTGCTTCAGCCTATTTCGGCAAATGATTTTCCTTCGGATAAGAAACGGGTACAGTTTGGAACCGAACAGTTCAACGCCAGTTATATAGTTAATTCAATTTTGACTAAACAAATGCCACCTGATGGAATTGTTATTATGGGACTAACTGCAAGGGATTTGTATCCGTACGATAGTTGGAATTATGTTTTCGGACTAGCAAGTTATTCTCAGCACACAGCAGTTACCTCCATGTATCGTTTTAAAGATTCCGATTTTGAATCGGGTAATTATTCCCTTTGTCTGAACAGATTGATAAAAACTGCTACGCACGAAATCAGTCATATGTTTACAATACCGCATTGTATTCATGCTGAATGTTTGATGAATGGGGCAAATCATTTGGTAGAATTGGATAATCAGCCTAATACATTATGTTCGGTTTGTTTAGCAAAACTGAGTTGGAATCTGCATTTTGACAATTTAAAACGTATGAAACAAATGATTTCCTTCTTCAAAAAACACAAATTAGAAGCAGATGCCTTAGCTTTGCAGCAACAATTAGAAATACTAAAAAAATGAGTCTGTTTGATAAATTATTCGGAAGTAATAAGCCGGAGCCAATGCCTGATGTATACTGGAATTATCTGGAATCCCTAGCTGATTTGGATGCTATAGAAAAAGAATCTTTCAATAAACCGGTAGCTATTTTCAAGCACAGTACTACCT
>CAMFLD010000249.1 GCA_945957245.1 uncultured Flavobacterium sp.
AAATTTTTTTAAAATTGCTTTTTTGTATTTTTGACATTATCATTTATTACAATTTAATGGACAATATAAAAAGCTACGTTCAGGAACATAAAGAACGTTTTATCAACGAATTAATCGAATTACTTAAAATTCCATCAGTAAGTGCTGATAGTGCTTATACTCATGATGTCATTGCGACTTCAGAAGCAGTGAAGGCTTCCCTTGAAAAAGCAGGGTGTCAACATGTCGAAATTTGTGAAACTCCGGGATATCCGATTGTCTTCGGAGAACATATTATTGACAAAAACCTACCTACTGTTTTAGTGTACGGTCATTATGATGTGCAACCGCCCGATCCAATGGATTTGTGGAACTCTCCTCCTTTTGAACCTGTAATCAAAACTACCGAAATCCATCCTGACGGAGCCATTTTTGCCCGTGGAGCCTGCGACGATAAAGGCCAGATGTATATGCATGTTAAGGCATTTGAATACATGATTGCCAACAACAACTTGCCCTGCAATGTAAAATTCATGATTGAAGGAGAAGAAGAAGTTGGTTCTAAAAGTCTTAGCTGGTTCGTACAAAGAAATCAGGAAAAATTGAGCTGTGATGTCATCTTGATTTCTGATACAGGAATGATTTCAAATCAGCAACCTTCAATTACAACCGGTTTGCGGGGCTTGAGCTACGTTGAAGTAGAAGTAACCGGACCTAATCGTGACTTACATTCAGGATTATACGGTGGTGCGGTTGCCAATCCAATCAACGTCCTTACTAAAATGATTGCCTCACTTCATGATGAAAACAACCATATTACCATTCCCGGATTTTACGACAAAGTAGAAGAGCTTTCTGCTGCCGAAAGAGCTGAAATGGCTAAAGCACCATTCAGTCTGGATGCCTACAAAAAAGCGCTTGATATCGAGGATGTTTATGGCGAAACAGGTTATGTAACCAATGAGCGCAACTCCATTCGTCCAACACTTGATGTCAACGGAATCTGGGGAGGTTATACCGGTGAAGGTGCCAAAACGGTAATTGCAAGCAAAGCTTATGCTAAAATTTCCATGCGTTTGGTTCCAAATCAGGATTGGGAAGAAATCACCGAACTCTTTACCAAACATTTTGAAAGCATTGCGCCTAAAGCAGTAAGAGTTAAGGTAACGCCTCATCATGGTGGGCAAGGCTATGTTACCCCAATCGACAGTATAGGATATCAGGCCGCAAATAAAGCGTATACCGAAACATTTGGAGTACCTGCAATACCGGTACGTTCCGGAGGAAGTATCCCAATTGTAGCTCTATTTGAAAAAGAACTTAAATCCAAAACCATACTAATGGGATTCGGACTGGATTCTGATGCTATACACTCGCCAAATGAGCATTTCGGTATCTTTAATTATTTAAAAGGAATTGAAACGATTCCCTTGTTTTACAAATATTTTGTAGCATTATCGAAATAAAAAATGATTAAATCCGTTTAGAAATAAGCGGATTTTTTATTTTTATAAAAAAAAAGATAAGTGATTTATAAAAGACTCCTTATTTCTTTTATACTGTTATTGGCTTTTACTGCCTGTAAAACCAACAAAATCATTAACCATCATAAGGAAGGAAAATGGGTTTATAAGGATACCCTTAATGGAATTCTATACAAATCCAAGGGCAGATACATCAAAGGCCGCGAAATCAAAACATGGAAGTATTTTGAAAATCGAAAGCTGGTAAAAATTGAAAGGTATCAGGATACTATTTGTTATATTAAAACATTTGACCTTAAAGGAAAAATTGTCTCCAGAGGACAATCCGTTATACTGGAAGAAAAAGACGGAACGCACTGGTACTTAAATGGAGACTGGATTTTTTTTGATGAAGAAGGAAAAATAATCGGAATCAAAAACTATAAAAAAGGAGAATTACATTCTGAAACAGCGTTTTAATATTAGTCTTTTTTTGTTAAAAACCAACCACTTACAATAAACCTCAATTTTTGGCGTTATATTTGTATATCATCAATCATCAAAAATCATCATCATGTTAAAACGTTTTTTCCTCCTGTGTTCAGGTGTCGACAGTGGCATCGTGAACTCCTGCTCCAACGGCGAGCAAAACAAGTATGCCGGTATCGGTGCCACCGTTTTCTTTACAGCAGTTATGGCTTTCATTGCCGGAAGTTATGCCCTTTATACCGTTTTTGACAATGCTTCCCTTGCTGTAGTATTCGGATTGGTTTGGGGATTGCTAATCTTCAATTTGGATCGTTTCATCGTTTCAACTATCAAAAAAAGAGACCGTTTCATAGACGAATTAATTCAGGCTTCCCCACGAATTGTTCTGGCTATTATTATAGCAATCGTGATTTCAAAACCTTTGGAAATCAAAATTTTCGAAAAAGAAATTAATGCCGAATTACTGAAACAGAAAAATGAAATGGCGATTGCCAATAAAAATCAGGTCTCTAATTATTTCAAAAGTGACGTCGACCGAAATAAATCTGAAATGGACAGCCTGAAATCAAACATTTCCAAAAAAGAAAAAGAAGTGGCCGGTTTATACCAATCCTACATCACCGAAGCTGAAGGAACCGCCGGAACCAAAAAAATGGGAAAAGGTCCAATTTACAAAGAAAAAAGAGCAGCCCACGATATCGCAGCAAAACAACTGGATTCTCTGAAAATTGCCAGTGCTAAAATTATAGCTGACAAAGAATCAAGAGCGAAAACGCTTCAGGCGGATTTGGATAAAAAAGTAACGGAGACCCAACCCATCATTGAAGGTTTTGACGGATTAATGGCCCGAATCAATGCTTTGGGCAAACTTCCTGCACTACCATCAGTATTTATCATGCTTTTGTTTTTGGCCATTGAAACGTCACCTATTATTGCGAAGTTATTATCACCAAAAGGAGAATTCGACTTCAAGCAGGAAGATTTAGAAATGGGAATCAAAAATATGATCGCTCAAAATCGCTATCAAAGTGACCTGCAACGCAAAACCGATGCTGATATTTACGACAAAGTTTATGCAGATATAAAAGAAGACAAAGAATTGTATGATTACAAACGTAAAGGCGCTTTAGAACTCCTAAAACTACAAGCCGATGGTTTCGTAGAAAAACAAAAGAAATCCATATAGACTAGCTATTTAAAAGCAAAAAGGCAACAGAAAACTGTTGCCTTTTTTATTCTATTGCTTTATTTTACATATGAGCTAAGATTTCCTTTTTCAGCGCATCGTATTCCCCCTGAAGAATCAGGCCATTGTCAAGCAGTTTTTTATAATTCTGTAATTTTTCGAAAAGTTCGTCTTGTGATAATCCCGCCAATCCGCCTTCGGCTGCTTCAGGTTTTTCATCCGGGAATTGCTTTTCATCCCGGTAACCTGACTGTGCCACCGGAATAATTTCTGCAAAATCGGTTACTTCTTCGGTTGGAATCTCTTCAATAACCTCAGGCTCTTCAACAATTTCTTCTTTAACAAAAGCAGCCACTGGTTCGGATACTATTGCTTCAGTTTTAGGGTTTTTCAGCAAATCTAATTGCTCTTTCGCATAAGTATATAATTTACGTGCCTGATTTTTAGGAAGGTAATCTACAGTATGCGTCAGGTCTGATTTGGTTGAAAAAGTAAAATCGGCTCCCAAAATGCCTTCTTTTACAAAACTTCCTGCAACATCATCCCAATCATAATCTACAAATTCCATAGACAGTCCTAAGTTTTTGGGTTTACAAAGGATAATTCTTTTATTAGTCACCACTATACTGTCAGGGAAAATGTTTACCGCTGGTTTTTTCTGAACCGCAATATACCCCACTTCCTCATTACTCATCAGAAGGTTATCCAATTTAGCTGTAATTTTCTCAATCGCTTTAGGATCCTGATCTTCGTTTAATATTTTCTTTAGATTATCTAACATGGTTTCTATTTTAAAATACTGAAAATTTTATGCAAAAGTAATGCCTAATTCTCATTCTGAAGGATTTCATTCTGGATTTTTTTTGTCAAACTTTTGAAAACCAAATCATAAGATTCTGTAATCAGTTCACAAATCATTTTATCCGAAACATCGCTATTGAAATCAACGGTATTCCAATGCGATTTGTTCATGTGAAATCCCGGTTTAATGCCGGAATACTCGGCTCTTAATTCCTCATTCTTATCCGGACTGCCTTTTAGATTCAGCGCAGGAGTACCTTTTTCCCATTCTTTTAGTGAAGTAAGACAGAACATCTTACCTCCAACCTTGAAAACCAAAGTATCTTCATCAAACGGAAAATGTTCGGTTACTGCTTTTTTGGAAAGACAGAATTCATAAAGTTGTTGAATATTCATTTGCGTTCTTGTTTTCCTATTTCGCCTAAATGCGTAAACTTAAATCCTTTTTCGTATTTCAGTCCGTAGCCAAACAATCTGTCCATTGAAGAATGAGCAAAAAGAATGATTCCGATTAATTGGATTAAGTGATTGTCGAATTGAATACCGGACAAATATACTAAAACTGCAATACCTCTATGATGGAAAAGATTATAGCTGAATGCGCCAACCTTATTCCCAAAAAGATATCCGATCATAGATAAATCGGGAGCTAAAATCAACACTAAAAACCACCACCAGGCAAAAGGTTGCTGACTAAACAGAAATATTCCAAAAAGGAACAATCCCAATTCTTCTAATTGTAATGTTGTTTTCATTTTATTACTTTTTCCATCATTTTTTCGGGTGTGGCTAAAGGTCTAAACCCAAATTTCTCATATAAGAAATGGGCATCAGAAGTAGCCAGCCTCCAAATCTTAACCTGTTGGAGTTGTGGTTCCTTCATCATAGCATCAATCAACAGGGATGAATATCCTTTTCCACGGTATTTTGCATCAATTAAAACATCCATCAGGTAAGCAAAAACGACATAATCAGTAACCACAC
>CAMFLD010000250.1 GCA_945957245.1 uncultured Flavobacterium sp.
AGAAGGTGTTATTGGCTGATTTACTGTTATAGTTAAAGTAGCAGTGGTAGCACATAGCCCGGCATCTGGCGTAAAAGTATAGGTTCTGGTAACTGTATTGTCTAAAGCTGGAGACCAAGTTCCGGTGTATCCATTGTTGGATGTTGTTGGTAGAGCTGCTAAAGTATCACCATTACAAATAGGAGCTACGGCAGTAAATGTCGGCGTTATTGGCTGATTAACAGTAACAGTCATTGAAGCTGTTGTAGCACATTGCCCGCCGTCAGGAGTGAACGTATAAGTCGTTGTGGCAGTATTGTTTAAAGTAGGAGACCAGTTTCCGGTGTAACCATTGTTTGATGTTGATGGAAGAGAGAAAATATCGCCACTACAAATAGGAGCTACCGCCGTAAATATTGGTGTCACTGGCTGATTAACAGTAACAGTCATTGAAGCAGTTGTAGCACATTGTCCGGCACCCGGAGTAAACGTGTAGGTTGTAGTAGCTGTATTGTCTAAAGCAGGCGACCATGAACCAGTGTAACCATTATTCGAATTTGTTGGCAACACAAAAGCATCTCCATTACAGATTGGGGACAAAGCCGTAAATGTAGGCGTCACAGGTTGATTTACTGTGATAGTCAATGTAGCCGTTGTAGCACATTGCCCCGCATCAGGAGTGAATGTATAAGTCGTTGTAGCAGTATTGTTCAAAGCCGGTGACCATGCACCTGTATAACCATTATTCGAAGTTGTTGGCAAGGCTGCTAAAGAATCGCCATTACAGATTGGAGCCACAGCCGTTAAGGTTGGTATCACAGGTTGATTAACTGTAATAGTCAATGAAGCAGTTGAAGCGCATTGTCCCGCATCAGGAGTGAACGTGTAAGTCGTTGTAGCGGTATTGTTCAAAGCTGGTGACCATGAACCTGTATAGCCATTATTCGAAGTTGTTGGTAAAGTTGCTAAAGCATCGCCATTACAAATAGGAGCTACGGCAGTAAAAGAAGGTGTTATTGGCTGATTTACTGTTATAGTTAAAGTAGCAGTGGTAGCACATTGCCCTGCATCAGGAGTAAACGTATAAGTGGTTGTAGCCACATTATTTAGAGAAGGAGACCAAGTTCCGGTGTATCCATTATTCGAAGTTGTTGGTAAAGTGGCTAAAGTATCACCATTACAGATTGGAGCCACCGCTGTAAATGTCGGTGTCACTGGCTGATTAACAACAATAGTCATTGAAGCTGTTGTCGCACATTGTCCGGCACTCGGAGTAAACGTGTAGGTCGTAGTAGTTGTATTGTCTAAAGCTGGAGACCAAGTCCCGGTGTAGCCATTATTGGAAGTAGTTGGAAGTGAAAGTGTATCTCCATTACAAATAGGTGCTACTGCTGTAAATGCAGGTGTTATTGGCTGATTAACTGTAATAGTCAACGTAGTTGAAGCCGCACATTGTCCGGCTGTTGGTGTAAAGGTATAGGTAGTGGTAACGGTATTATTCAATGCTGGTGACCAAGTTCCGGTATAACCATTGTTAGATGTTGTTGGTAAAGCAGTCAAAGCATCTCCGTTGCAAATTGGAGCTACCGTTGTAAATGTTGGTGTTATTGGCTGATTAACAACTATGGTCAAAGTTGCTGTAGTTGCACATTGCCCTGCATCAGGAGTAAAAGTATAAGTTGTTGTTGTTGTATTGTTTAATGACGGTGACCAATTTCCGGTATAACCGTTATTTGATGTTGTAGGCAAAGCTGCCAATGTATCTCCGTTACAAATTGGAGCTACCGCTGTAAATGTTGGTGTTACAGGTTGATTAACAGTAACAGTTATTGAAGCTGTTGTAGCACATTGTCCGGCAATTGGTGTAAATGTGTATGTTGTTGTAGCGGTGTTGTTTATAGCTGGAAACCATGTTCCATTATATCCGTTATTTGAAGTCGTTGGAAGAGAGAAAATATCTCCATTACAAATGGGAGCCACTTGTGTAAATGTTGGTGTCACCGGCTGATTTACAACAATAGTCATCGTTGTTGAAGCAGCACATTGTCCGGCAGTTGGCGTAAAAGTATAAGTGGTTGTAACTGTATTATTTATTGCTGGTGACCAGGTTCCGGTGTATCCATTATTTGATGTAGTTGGCAGGGCTGCCAATGTATCTCCGTTACAAATAGGAGCTACCGCTGTAAATGTTGGTGTTACTGGCTGATTAACCGTAATAGTCAAAGTGGTTTGTGCAGCACATTGACCTGGAGTTGGTGTAAAAGTATAAGTAGTCGTAACGGTATTGTCCAAAGCGGGTGACCAGGTTCCTGTATAACCATTGTTAGATGTTGTAGGCAACGCTGATAATGCATCTCCATTACATATTGGCGCCACAGCATTAAACGTAGGAACGGTTGGTTGAGTGACATTGATTGTCAAAGTAGTCTGCGAGGCACACTGAGTAGCATCTGGCGTAAAAGTATAAGTTGTAGTAGCTGTATTATCCAAAGCTGGCGACCAGGTTCCGGTTATGCCATTATCAGAAGTTGTAGGTAGAGGAGCTAAAGAATCTCCACGACAAATTCCGGCTACAGGTTGGAAAGTTGGCGCTGTTTGTGGTAATAAAGTTTGTGTAATATTTAATCCATAAGTTCCTTCTTCTTCTCCTAAACCATAATAACCTTCCACCATAACATACACTACATCTTCACCTGAAACGTCGAGGTCGGTAATAGAAGACTGCCTTGTCGAACCGCAATCGTCATCACTATAACCTAACTCTGTAACTCCATCTTGTGCATAAACCGTAAGTATGGTATCAAAATTAGAACCTGTACAAGTGTTCAAACTCATAGTCTGAGCACAGGCATTCAGGTTTACCTTGTACCAAACATCCGGAGAAAGCTCACCAACGGTATCGGTATAACAGTTTGAGGAAAGGTTATTTCCTGTAGTACTGTAATTTGGAGTATTAACTTCAATAGCTGTTGCAATAGTATCACCCGGAGGAGGTAACGTGTTTATTGTAAGGTTTAGGGTTTCTGTACTGCAACTCGTTGGATTTGCTGCAATGGCAAGATTTTTAAGGGAAACATAATGATTAGGTACCGTGGTCGAAGTACTCAATACCACACTGCTGATAAAAGTGTTATCAAAATAACCAAAAGTATCCGTATCTGTAGAAACCGTCCTGCTTTGTATGTGTCCGTCTGAATAGGTAACAGTAACATTTCCCGGGATAATATTATCATTAATGTCGGTTGTAAAATAATTAGCAGACACACCATAAACCGGTGGATTGAAGGTGATGGTTATAGGGTTGTTGGGGTTAGCAGTTCCCAAGAAATCCCCACCAGAATACATCCCACCCGGAGCCGATAAAGTAATGGTTGTTGAACCGATTGTAAAAACTGTTGGGTTCGTAGCGGGGATGGTACTAACGTCAGCAATATTTACTGACGAGTTGAATGAAAATGCATGTTGTGACCACGTATTAAGGTTGTCTATTTCTACAGTATCGGTTAATGGAATTGTAGTAGTATAAGTGCCACTGTTGGTATAAGTGGTTCCCGTTATTGGCCAGGTATAACTGTTACAGGCACTTTTATTAGTTGTATTTGCGCCAAGCGGAAAAACAGTAATTCCCATTGTTGCATTAGTAGCACACTGTCCGGTAGTAGGAGTAAAAGTATATGTTGTGGAACTGGTATTATTCAATGCTGGTGACCATGTTCCGGTTATACCATTATTGGATGTCGTTGGTAGCGGTGCCAATGTAGCTCCCGAACATATTGCAGGAACTCCGGTAAAAGTGGGAGTTACTATAGGGATAACAGTTAGGTTTAATGTATCGTCAGCAGCCGGATTGGTAGCAATACTAAGATTTTTAAAGGATACAAATCTATTGGTAGAAGTGGTTGATAAAACAACGCTGGTCAGAGGTGTAGTCGAAAAATAACCAAAAGTTTCCGTATCGGAGTTTACATTACGGGTATCCGCTGCTCCATCAGAATAAGTAGCGGTAAGATTTCCGTTAACAACATTGTCGGAAACATTTGTATTGAAAAAATTTCCTGAAACCCCGTAAATTGGCGGGTTGAAAGATATTGTTAAAGGCTCTTGGGCATTATTGGTTCCCAAAAATGTTCCATTAGAATAAACTCCGTTAGGTGCAGTAATGGTTACGTTGGTAGTTCCAATGGTAAGATTGATGACAGTTGCTGCAGTAATCCCAGCCATATTATTAAAAGCTACTGTAGCACCATAAGTAGTCGCGGAATTATTCCATGCATTCTGATCATTAAACTGTTGGGTAATTCCACCACCAGAAGTATAAACCCCGGAGAGATTATATGTGGCGCCATTTACAGGCCAGGTATAACTTCCACAAGCTGTTACAGTGGTAGTAGCCTGTGTTACAGGAGTGCCCGGACGGTTGGTGCTGATGTTTTGTATTGAACGGTTTTGGGAGAAATCGATATTTGGTGAACGCTTTCCGATTTTAGATTGGGAAAAAGAGCTCACACTAATTAACATTACAAAAAGAATCGATAAAACAACCTTAAATTTAAAAATGTAGTTTTTCTTCATGGGGTAATTATTTTGGGGTAATTATTTTGATCTGGATAATGAAAATAAAAACAATTCAATTTTTCTAATCCGATAAAAATAGATATTTAATTTTTTAAGAATATAAATTAATCGTTGTATTTGAGGTTATTAACGATGAATAAATAAAAATGCCCCGTCTTGTAGGAAACCAGACGGGGCATTTTTTTTAGTTTTTATAGATTAGAATAATCCATTAATTTCAGCATTGATTCTATTGATTATATTTCCTAAGTCTTCGGGATTATTTACAAAATCGATGTTGTCAACATCAATAATTAACAATTTTCCTTTGTCATAAGTTTGAATCCAGGCT
>CAMFLD010000251.1 GCA_945957245.1 uncultured Flavobacterium sp.
TCTTCAACCCTTCGTCTCCTACCTAATTCCAGAGCGGCAGCTATGGAAATTGCTTTTGCCTGACCAATGCCTTTGAATTCCATCAACTGAGTTACGGAAATTTTTCCCAATTTATTAAGATTATTATCTGCACTTGCCAATATTCTTTTGCTCAAACCTACAGCACTTTCATCCCGATTTCCGGAGCTAATTAATATTGCGATTAGTTCTGCATCACTGAGGGCAGTCTTACCTTTCAACATCAGTTTTTCACGTGGCTTATCATCTTCTGCCCATTCTTTTATGGAAAATTCTTTTTTCAAATCAAAATACTTTTTATCGGCTTTTCACGTTATCTTTTAAAAATATAAAATTATGAAAATCTTTTATTTTTTTACAATTTTACTTACATTTTTAATTTGTACTCAAAAAAATAATAGTATTAAAATACCCGAGAAACCAACTTCATTTGAAAGTAGGCTTTCAACTGCGGCAATTTCAATTATTGATCCGGATGTAGTTTATACTCCAAAATATGTTTCCATTAAATATCCGAATGGCGATGTTCCTGCTAAAACCGGTGTCTGCACCGATGTTGTAATCAGGAGCTACAGGAAACTTGGAATTGATCTGCAGAAAGAAGTGCATGAAGATATGCTTAAAAACTTTGCATTATATCCTAACATGAAAAAATGGGGGTTACATTCGACAGATACCAATATTGACCATAGGCGTGTTCCCAATCTGGAAGTATTTTTCACAAGAAAAGGCCAAAAACTTCCTATTACTGACAAACCAGAAGATTATAAAGCGGGAGAATTGGTAACTTGGATGATTAATGGGAAACTGCCTCACATAGGCATAATAACAAATAAAAAATCACCTGACGGAAAACGCCAGATGATTGTTCATAATGTAGGTGCAGGTCAAGTATTTGAAGATTGCTTATTTGACTGGAAAATCGTTGGTCATTTTAAATATACACAATAATTAGTCCCTTTATTTTCAATTCTTCTAGTACTGCTTTGTTTTTGTTTTTATAATAAATGTTATTCTATCAATCCTTTTACTTCATCAAAATTCAATCCGCCATAATTACCTGAACTCATTAGCAGTAAAGCCGAATTATTCAAATCATAATTGAAAAGAAAATTTTTGAATTCTACAGGATTAGTATAAATGATTAAATCATTTCGCTTGAAAGATTGTGCTATTTGGTCATACGTAACTTCTTCAAGTTGCTTAATCTTAACTGCATCCGGAGAATAAAATACTACTGCAACATCTGCTGCATCTAATGCTCCTTCGTATTGTTTAAGGAACTCAGCGTTAAGGCTACTATAAGTATGAAGTTCTAAACAGGCTACTAATTTGCGATCAGGATATTGAGCTTTCACAGCTTTGGTGGTAGCAGAAACCTTGCTTGGCGAGTGCGCAAAATCCTTATAGGCTACTTTGCCCTTACCTTCGGCTATTTTTTCCAGTCGTTTACTTGCTCCTTTAAAACTGGCAATTGCTTCATAGAAATCGGCTTCATCAACACCCATATTCTGGCATACCCATTTGGCCCCAGCCAGATTATTCAGATTATGGGCTCCAAATACTTCAATAGGCATCGATCCTTCAGGGGTATCTAATAAAGTTACACCATCAACTACTGTATAACTTGGAGTTTTATAAGGTATTCGTCTAATAGTATTCGTCGTTTCTTCCGCTACTTTTTTCACAGTGGCATCTTCTTCATTATAAACCAAAATGCCACCTTTAGTAATTTGATTTACAAAAATTTCAAATTGCTCCACATAGTTTTCAAATGTTGGAAACACATTAATATGATCCCAGGCAATACCTGAAAGCAACGCAATATTAGGTTGGTATAAATGAAACTTAGGTCTTCTGTCAATTGGAGAAGACAGGTATTCATCTCCTTCCAAAACAATAAAGTCATTTTCGTGCGTAAGATGCACCATGGTATCAAAACCCTCCAATTGAGCTCCTACCATATAATCAACATTGATGTTATGGTAACTCATTACATGCAATATCATTGAAGTAATGGTTGTTTTACCGTGAGAGCCACCAATTACAACACGGGTTTTGTTTTTAGATTGCTCGTAGAGGAATTCCGGATAAGAATAAATCTTAAGGCCTAATTCCTGAGCTTTCAGTAATTCGGGATTATCTGCTTTGGCATGCATTCCAAGGATTATGGCTTCAATATCTGAAGTTATTTTTTCGGGAAACCAACCCATTTCAGGTGGCAGTAACCCTTTTTTTTCAAGGCGTGATTTTGATGGCTCAAATATAGCATCATCACTTCCTGTTACCTGATATCCTTTATTGTGTAAAGCCAAAGCTAAGTTGTGCATGGCTGCGCCTCCAATGGCTATAAAATGTGTACGCATTTTGGTTATTTGTTTTTTTCCTGATATTTCTCCAGCACTTTTAAGGCTTTATCAGGTTGGTTTAATTTGTCTTTGTACAGTTGGGCCAATCGTTCATAAGTAAGTTTAGAGCCCCCTACCTGTATGGCTTTTATGTAATTTTGCTCGGCGCTTTTGTATCTTTTAAAATATTCATCAATGTGTGCCATTGAAAGATATCCGTCTACCGGAGATATCTTTGATAATTCGTTCGAATATTTCTGTGCCTTTTTCTCGCTTCCACCAATAAATCCGGGAAGTTGAAGGTAATATTCTATCAATGCCCATCGCGCTTCGATATGATTTGGATTAAGTTCTATGGCTTTCTCCAGTGATTCCCTAATATCTCCAATCAATCTTATCGCTACCCATTTTCCTCCTTTTTGAGCCTTCATTCCTAAGGCGCCACCATATTTGAAATGATAATCTGCTACATTAGGTTTAAGGTTCTTCAGCTTTTCATAATAAAAAACAGATTTATCCCAGTCATCAGTATGGCTTGCAATATCACCCAGATATTCTATAATTTTTGGGTTATTGGGTGATTCCTTGAGAGCTATTTCAAATAGTGGTTTTGCCAAAGCATATTTTTCCTGGCTAAAAAGTTTTTCCGCCTTCTCATAGTTAGTCTGTGAGAAAACAAATAACGGCAGCAAGAAAGCAATAAGAAATAACTTTTTCATCTACAGTGAATATTTTTGACAAACACAAATGTAGCCTTTTATAAAGAAAATTAAAACCCAAAGAAAATTAAGATACCAACAAAATAAAGCTCATTTAACGTATTTTTAAAATACTTTATAAAAAATAAAAAGAAGACTTAATAAAATTTCACAAATGGCTCCCAACTTTTTTATAAATTTCATTCTCTCTACATAGAGAAATACTAATGATCATGAAACAACTATTCACCTTAATTGCGCTTGTAAGCCTTACTTTTGGTTTTGCTCAGGATTTTAAACAGGAATGGAAAGAAGTAATCCAGCTGGAACTGGACGGTAAAGTCAAATCCGCTCAGGAAAAAGTAGACTTAATCTACAAAAGAGCTAAAAGAAAAAAATATGATGACCAAATCATAAGGTGTTTTTTCTATCAATCGAAATTTACACAGGTTACAGATGAAAATGCACAGGATATCATCTTGAGCAATCTCAAACAGGAAATTAGGAGCTCTAAAGGATGTAAAAAAGCACTGCTGAATTATATTTATGCCTCAATATTAAAAAGCTATCTCAGTTATTATAATTACAATGCAAAAAATAGAACGACAATAAAGAAAAATGATGAAAAAGATTGGAAAACGTGGACCACTTCTGATTTTGACAAAGAAATTAAATGTCTTTTTCAGGATTTGTTAAAGGATGAAAAGCAGCTAAGGGCTACTAACATTAGGGAATTTGCAGATATTATGGAAATTTCGCCTTATACTGACACCAAAAATCTTAGCGTTTATGACTTCTTATTAGAAAAAAAACTGAATTATCTTTTTGAAAACACTTATCCAAGTTCAACTGAGCGTTCTGAAAAAACCCGTAAAGAACTCTTCAAAAAATCAGAAGATTTTATAAGGTTCAAAACCGATACAATACCGGAATCCGGATTCAAATATATTATCGAACTGATGCAGGACAACGAAAAATACTGCCTTAAAAACAACAATACCGACATCCATGTTTTACAGTATGACCGGATGAAACGGTTTACCAGATATTTTTATGAAGATGCTTATTATTATTCAAAAATTGATGAGTTGATGCTGGATACCAAAAACAATTACCTGCTCCAGGATTTAAGGGTTGATAAAGCAAAATACCTTTATTCGCTGACCCGAAAAGGAGGTGATAAATATTATTATCCTGAAGTACTTAAAATAATTGAGAACGTATTGAGCACCAATGAAAACATCAATGCAAAATCAGATGCAGAGGATATTAAACAAAATATCCTTGGTAAAAAACTTGTCTTAAATATCTCAAGCCAATTATACCCAAACCAAAATTACAGAGCTTATATAGAATATAAAAACATAGACAGCATCAAAGTAAGTTATTATAAAATAAATAACAGGATTTCCGATCTTCTGGATAAAAATCAATACTACAGAAATCATGATATAAAAATTTATGAAAAAGATTCTATCGTTCAGGATTTCACAAAAAAACATCAGCCAATAAAAACAAGTCTAAAATTATTGCCGGTAAAGACCGATCATTTTGACTACAGCTCTGAAGTATTGATGGATAATTTAGATGTTGGCAATTATCTTTTGCTATTTGAAACCAGTAATCCTTTGGGTTACGAGGGATTAAAGCCTCTTGCTTATCATCTGATACATGTATCCAACATAGATTATGTACATCAGCCCTTAAACGGACAGGATACTTTTCAGGTACTCAACAGAAAAACCGGGCAACCTCTGGAAAATATCCTTGTTAAAAACGATGTCGAAACCCACACAACAAATAAAAAAGGGATAGTAG
>CAMFLD010000252.1 GCA_945957245.1 uncultured Flavobacterium sp.
AATACAGACAGATTATTGCCTCTGTGGAAATGGCGATTGCAGAAAAGCGCCTGAAGCGTAATGATAAATTGCCATCAGTTAATAAGCTGAGTCTGGAATTTGCCATATCAAGGGATACGGTTCTTCTTGCTTTTGACGAATTGAAAAAGCGTGGGATTATTTACTCGATATTAGGAAAAGGATATTACATCAAAAGCATTGAGTTTAGTTATGAGCAGCGTTTTTTTCTGTTGTTTGATGAACTTAATATCTTTAAGGAAGATATTTATAATTCGTTTTTAAAAACGATTGGCGATAGGGCTCAGATAGATATTTTCTTTCATCATTTCAATATTGATACTTTCAGAAAGTTGATTAACGAAAGCAATGGAAATTATTCCAAATACATTATTATGCCTACCAATCTGGTGGGTGCAGCATCAATTATAAAAACGCTGCCTAGAAATGATGTTTATATATTGGATCAGACTAATGATGAATTGGCTGATTACCCATCGGTTCATCAAAATTTTATAAAAGATATATACAACGCTCTTTTGGCAGGTAAGGACAAACTGAACGCTTACAGTAAATTGATACTTATTTTTCCCGGATTTAAAGAACCTCTAGGTATGGTTGAAGGTTTTGAGAAGTTTTGTAATGAGTTTTCATTTCCATCTGAAATCATATCCAATTTCAATAATAGGAGTATTCAGAAAGGAGAAGTTTTTATTATTCCTAATGACAGACATTTAGTTGATGTTTTAGAACAATCTAAAAAGCAGGATTTAAAGATTGTTGAGGATTTCGGAATTATATCCTATAATGACACACCATTGAAAAAGGTAGTTGAGAATGGCATTACTACAATATCTACCAATTTTGAGGCTATGGGTTCTTTGTTAGCAGAAATGCTGTTACAAAATAAAAAGGAACAAATAGAGAATGTAAGCAGCCTGATAATCAGAAATTCATTGTAATAAAAAAACCGCCTTTTACCAAGGCGGTTTAGATATATAATAAAGAACTAAATTACTCTTTTACTACTTTTTTAACTAGAGAACCTCTGTCTGAAGTAATTCTCAACATGTAAACACCTTGAGATAAATCAGAAACATTAATTTGAGTTTCAGTTAAGTTATCAACTTTCTGATTTTTGATACTTCTTCCGTTGATATCTGTTAATTCAATGTTTTGAATAGCAGCATCCATAGAATTTGAAATATTCAAAACATTTCTGGTTGGGTTTGGTGTTACTGCAAACTTAGAGTCCAATTCATTGTGCGATACTCCTAAAACTTCGGTAACAGTAAAGTTATCGATAATCAAAGCATGAGTTCCTGTAGCTGTTGGAGTAAAGTTTCTGAATCCAAAATAGTAAGTTCCTGTAGCTGGCGTAGTGTAGTTAACCGTTTTTTGTGTGAACGCAGAAATGTTAAGGCCTGTTTCAGATAGTAATACGGTTGTTTGTGCAGCACTATTTTGTGCATTTCCTACAGTAAAGTCTAAACTACCAGTAGTTGTTGAAGCACTTTGGAAATTGCTTACGTAGTAAGTAATGGTAACGTTACTTCCAGCAGTTAAATTCACACCTCTTGAGAACATCCAGTTGTTAGCAGCGGCTGTTGTAGGAGTAATAGAAACTACTGATGAAACACCATCCTGTACTAAAGCTCCGGCACCAAAATTATCCACAGCCCAGTCACCTGCTACCGGTACTAATGGTGTTGGTACAGCCCAACCAACAAATGCTAAAGATTCCTGCTCAAAGCTGGTGTTGTATGGTGGTGTCGCAGCATCAAATACCGTATTCAAGGCATAAGGTCCAGCCCAGGCACTGAATGAACTTCCACAATTTTTTCTGATGTAAACATCATAAACGGTGCTTGGGGAAAGGCCTAAGATGGTATAAGGGGAACCAGTAACTCCGGTAATTGTAGTACCGGCTGTAGCAGGATCAAAGTTGTAAGGACCGTATTTGATTTCAAAGTTTGATCCTCCAACAGTGTTGAATGATACTGTAGCCGATGTTGTAGTGTTACCTGTAACATCAGAAAATAAGTTGTAAGGTCTTGCACAAGAAACAGCTTTTCCTAATCTTGTTACAGGTCTGAAGTTAGACGCTGCAATAGTTGTTGGAGGAGTTGTAGATCCAGTAGCAGACATAGCAGATTTAACACCTGCTGTTAGTGAGTTGTCGCAATAAGCTGTGTTTGGAGTTGTAGAGGTTGTAGCTGATTGATAGTCAAACGCTACGTAAACAGCACCACCTGTATAGGTAAAAGTACTTCCTCCACTGAAGTTATAATTGATTTCTCCTGCAGTAGCCGGAATAGTAAATGAACTATTACTTACCGTTGTCATACCTGAAATTGCAGTAGCCCAAGTCGTACTTTTTGTGTTAGTTGTATCAGTGGTGTTTTGCATATATATTACGCAAGTACCTGTAGTAGCTGTAGCTTGTGCTACTTGGTAGGTAAATCCTAAACCTGCAATTACATCATTTGCAGCAAATCCACCGGCTGTCATTTCGGCTGATGTAATCAACCATACGCTACGGGTAACATTTCTTGCACCTTGAGGAGCCCTGCCGTTTTGAGATGTGGCAGCTCCGCTTACTACAGGATAGTGATCTACCTGTGCTGAAAGCTCAGAGATACCTAGTAATAAGAATAAAAACAGAGTAATTTTTTTCATATATTTTTTGAATTTAAATGATTAGTGTAAGCAAATTTAGAGAAATGAATTTACTTTTCCCTATCGATTGAAAAAATATTTATCAAATTGTTTATCAACTTTTTCGCAATTTCATGAATTGGTTAATTTTTTCAACTCAGAAATGGTTTTTATTGGGTTTTCTGCTTTGAATACAAAATTACCGGCAACTAAGACATCAGCACCGGCTGCTGCCCTGTGTGCTGCGTGTTGATCGGTACCACCACCATCAGCGTCGATCAGGGTTTTGGCTCCTGTGGAGGTCATTAACTTTTTGAGTTTTTCAATTTTGGCATAGCTGTTTTCAATAAAGGACTGTCCACCAAAACCGGGATTTACACTCATAATACAAACCAAATCGATATCATTAATAGTATCTTCGAGCAAATCAACGTTAGTGTGTGGATTGAGTACTACTCCGGCTTTCATACCTTCGGCTTTTATGGCTTGTAACGTACGGTGCAGGTGGGTACAGGCTTCATAATGTACCTGCAAAATGTTTGCCCCCAAAGCGGCAAAGGTTTTGATGTAGCGGTCTGGGTCTACTATCATCAGATGAACATCAATTGTTTTTTTGGCATGTTTGGTAATAGCTTCGAGTACAGGCATTCCGAAAGAAATGTTAGGCACAAAAACACCGTCCATGATATCAATGTGGAACCAGTCGGCTTCACTGTTATTAATCATTTCGATGTCTCGCTGTAAGTTGGCAAAGTCGGCTGCCAGTACGGAAGGGGCAATAAGTGTGTTTTTCATTATGGTGTTGTTTTGGCAAAGATAGGAAAGTTTCCGGTAAGCCGAAATTGCGTTAGGGATAGGAGCAGAAATCCTAGAAGGATTGTAGCGTATAGCCCGACCCGCTAAAGCGGGGAACGCCCTATCAATAAAAATAAAACTCCGGTAATCAGCCGGAGTTTCAATCATCAATCAAAAAACGAACAGTTAATCAGACTGTTGTTGCGGTTATTGGGTTTGCTGAGTTTGACTCAGTGATTATCCCAAATATGTTTTTAATATTTTACTTCTTGAAGTATGTTTTAATCTACGGATTGCTTTTTCTTTAATTTGGCGCACACGCTCTCTGGTTAAGTCAAAAGTTTCTCCAATTTCTTCTAATGTCATAGGATGTTGGTCACCTAAACCAAAATACAAACGTACAACATCTGCTTCACGTGGCGTTAATGTTTCCAAAGATCTTTCGATTTCTGTACGTAACGATTCGTGAATAAGCTCTCTGTCCGGGTTTGGTGATTCTCCGGAACGCAATACATCGTATAGGTTGGAATCTTCTCCTTCTACAAGAGGTGCGTCCATTGATAAATGACGTCCTGAGTTTTTCATAGACTCTTTTACGTCATTCACGGTCATATCCAATTCTTTTGCAATTTCTTCTGCACTTGGCGGACGTTCGTTAGATTGCTCTAACAAAGCATACATTTTGTTGATTTTATTGATAGAACCAATTTTATTCAACGGCAAACGTACGATACGTGATTGCTCTGCCAAGGCCTGAAGGATAGATTGACGAATCCACCATACGGCATACGAAATGAATTTAAATCCACGGGTCTCATCAAAACGTTGAGCCGCTTTAATCAAGCCTAAGTTTCCTTCATTAATCAAATCGGGAAGCGTAAGTCCTTGATTTTGATATTGTTTTGCTACTGAAACTACGAAACGTAAATTGGCTTTGGTAAGTTTTTCTAAAGCACGCTGATCACCTGCTTTAATTTTTTGAGCCAATTCAACTTCCTCATCTGCTGTGATAAGGTCAACTTTTCCGATTTCTTGTAGGTACTTGTCTAAGGATGCGGTTTCACGATTGGTAACCTGTTTGGTGATTTTGAGCTGTCTCATTTATTTTCTCCTTTTCTTTAAAGTTTTCAGGTTGTTATACGTTATAAGTTGCAAAAAAGTTACAATTTAATAACTTTTTTTAAAATTGAAGGTCTACCTGATTATTTAGTCTGTCCATGTAATAGTCAATTTTGTGGAATGCTTTATTGAAAAAAAGATTTTGATCCCTTAAGCCTGAATGATTTAGCAATTTCGAGTTCTCGATTTGCTGATTGAAAAAAGTGTGCACATTTTTGCAGCTCTCGGCATTATTTGTAATAAAATAGCCTAACAGCGTATAAGGGATAAACATCGTCAGTTTATCTTGTGTCTCGATGAGCATGTTATTAT
>CAMFLD010000253.1 GCA_945957245.1 uncultured Flavobacterium sp.
AGTACATTGCTTCTCTTTTTGGAGATGTAAACGAAATAGAGTTCAATGGTGAATTACAGTTTATTTATCCAAATCAATTAAAAATAGCCGATTCCGGTTTCAAAGTTCAAGTTGTCAAATCCTATTTTTTAGGAAGTCATTATCTTATTGAAGCTAATTTTGATGCAAAGACTGTTTTTTTTGAACACCAAAACGCTATTGAAGCCGAAACACAACTTTATTTAAAAAAGAAGCCCTGAAATTTTCAGGGCTTTTATATTCTCTAATTAATTCTTTAGGTATTTTTCCAAAAACTGATCTTGTTCCCAAAGTAAGTGCAGGATGTTTTCTCTGGCCATATAACTATGCTGTTCTTTTGGTAATAAAACCAATCTAACAGGTGCTCCCAAGTTCTTCAAAGCCTGAAAATAACGCTCCGACTGCAACGTAAATGTCCCCGGGTTGTTATCAGCATCGCCATGAACTAATAGCAATGGTGTTTTCATTTTGTCCGCACTCATAAAGGGAGACATTTCATTATATATGGATGGAATATCCCAATAATTTCTTTGCTCGCTTTGGAAACCAAAAGGCGTTAATGTCCTGTTATAAGCACCGCTTCGGGCAATTCCACAGGCAAAAAGATTAGAATGCGTTAACAGGTTAGCTGTCATAAAGGCTCCATAGGAATGTCCGCCAATGGCACATTTTTTTCTGTTGATGTAACCCAGTTTGTCTACAGCATCAATCGCCGCCGCCGCATCATCTACCAATTGAGGCAGGAAAGTGTCATTCGGTTCGGTGGTGCCTTCTCCAATGATAGGAAATGAAGCATCATCTAGAACAGCATAGCCTTTAGTTACCCAATATACAAATGAACCATAGTAAGGGAACGTAAACTCATTTGGATTCTGTTTGTTTTGCCCTGCCGAATTTTTATCCTTGAACTCTTCCGGGTAAGCCCATATCAGTAAAGGCAGCTTTTCGGTTTTTTTTACTCGGTCATAACCATCAGGTAAATATAGCGTTCCGGATAAATCCACTCCGTCTTTACGTTTGTATTTGATAACTTCTTTATATACATTTTTGATGCTTTCAAAAGGATTTTTGAAGAAAGTAAGTTGCGTTAATTTTTTGGATTTTAAATTCCTGAAATAGTAATTTGGGTATTCATTTTTGGATTGAATCTCTACCAATACATCGCCTTTTTTAAAATCTTCAATGGATAATAAATCTTCTTTTTTGTCTTTGTAAGTCGAAGTATAAAGTCGTTTAGGTTTCAGTGTATTTAAATTAAACTCATCAATAAAAGGAAATTGTCCGTCTTTGGTAAATCCATTACCTATTAAATAAGCATTATTATTTTCAATAGCTAAAACATAACGGTTGTACTCATTTCTTTTGGTTTCAAAATTTCCGGGATCGGAATAAATGTCCTGTGAGTTTCTGTCGAAAATAATCTTAGGAGCCTGATTTGGATTCGATGGATTGAATAAATAAGTTTTAGTATTACGGGTATCATACCATTCGTCATCTACTATAGCAATATCATCATTTCCCCAAGTGACTCCTGAAAAGCGCTGTTTGGTTTTTAGTATTGATTTTGGTTCATTTGTAAAGGGCGCATCCCATGTAAAAAGTTCATCTCTATAATCCGCTTTTACAGCCTGATCTCCTTCATCAAGTGCCACTACATAAGCCCAGGTTGCTGGTTTATCTGCTCTCCAGCCCAAGTTTCTTTTTCCTTTTCTAACAGATGAAAACCCTTTAGGCATTACCTCATTTAGCGGAACTTCATTGATCACTTTTATTTCTTTGCCTGTTTTATCGTATACGATTGTTTTTAAAGGAAAACGGTTGTAAGGAACTATATAGGAGAATGGTTTTTGAACGGTAGTTACCATCAGATAATTTCCATCCGGAGAGAAGGTTGTTCCGGCATATAAATTACTGCCCATGAAAAAATCCAATTTTCCGGAAAGATTGACCTTATATAATTCTGAACTCATTAGAGTTTCAAAATTGGCTTCATCAGTTTTATTTTTTAATAAGTCGGGATAAGTCCTGTTTTGTGATTTTGAGCCATCGCTGGTCGAAACCGTTGGTCCTTTTGGTAAATCTTTTTTACTGTCAATCAATGCCGGACGGTTTTTGGGCAAAACACAGATAAGCAGGGTTTCATTATCACTCATCCAACTGTAAGGAGTACCAAAATTAGCATTTAGGATGGCGTTTGTAAGTTTTTTGGCGGAAGCCGTAGCCACATCAATAGTCCAAAGCTCGATTCCGTTTGCAACGGTATTGGTAAATGCAATTTTCTTTTCATTAGGAGACCAATTGATGTATGTGATTTTTGGGTTTTCAGGGAGTCCGGTTATCTGTGTTTCCGTTTTATCGGTTATCTTTCTGATTTTAAGGTTAGAAATGTAGTTAACCGAACTGGATATATTCGTAATCGGATTAATCCTCAAGCCTCCCAGACGCATTTCTTCCTGATTTAAATCTTCCAGCGTTTTATAAGTCGGACGATAAGAAAATAACATGTATTCCTTTTTAGAATCCATGCTCACGTTTGGAGCTCTTTCATAATCGGCTAACGCCAATATCGAAGCAGATGGCTTTTGATAGGTGAGGCTTTCCTGGGCAAAAGACAATGAAGCATAAAAGCTAAACCCAAGGAAAAGTAGAATTTGTTTCTTCATAAAGTAAGTTTTTGGTTTTTGATATGTCTCAATACAAATGGAGTTGTTACAAATTTATTAAATCCAAAAATAAAATTGTTAAGATTTAAAAATGTTTAATTTTGCCTTTCACATTTTGATAATTTAATAAATACAGCCATGTATCAGTCCAAAATATCAGGTTTAGGATTTTATGTTCCGGACAATATTGTTACCAATGATGATTTGTCTAAAATAATGGATACCAATGATGAATGGATTCAGGAAAGAACCGGAATTCAGGAGCGTAGGCACATAGTCCGAGGTCAGGATACCACCCTGTCAATGGGAGTAAAAGCAGCCAAAATTGCCATTGAGCGTGCCGGAATTTCAAAGGACGATATTGACTTCATAGTTTTTGCGACTATTTCCCCCGACTATTATTTTCCGGGCCCCGGAGTAGAACTGCAAAAGGAATTAGGCATAAAAACAGTAGGAGCACTGGATGTTCGAAATCAATGTTCCGGATTTGTATATGCTCTTTCTGTTGCCGATCAGTTTATCAAAACCGGTATGTACAAGAATATTTTGGTTGTTGCCTCAGAGGTTCAGTCTTTGGGACTTGATATGACTACCAGAGGCCGTGCCGTATCAGTTATTTTTGGTGATGGAGCAGGAGCAGTTGTGCTAACCAGAAGTGATGATGACAGCAAGATTTTATCTACTCATTTACATTCTGAAGGAGAACATGCCAAAGAGCTGGCTGTAGTTGCACCGGGTATGGGAGGACGTTGGGTTACTGATATTCTGGCAGATAATAATCCGGATGATGAAAGTTATTTCCCTTACATGAACGGACAATATGTTTTTAAGCATGCTGTTGTGCGCTTCAGTGAAGTAATTATGGAAGGTTTGCAAGCCAATAACCTGCAGGTTTCTGATATTGATATGCTGATTCCGCATCAGGCCAACCTTAGGATATCTCAATTTATCCAAAAGAAATTTGGATTAAATGACGATCAGGTTTTTAATAACATTCAAAAATACGGTAATACTACTGCTGCCTCTATTCCAATTGCATTGACAGAAGCCTAGGAACAGGGAAAAATCAAGAAAGGGGATACGGTGGTACTGGCTGCATTTGGAAGCGGCTTTACTTGGGCAAGCGCCATTATTAAGTGGTAATTTAAAAACTGAAAACAAAAAAAGCCATTCGCTAAACGAATGGCTTTTTTAATCATAACCAAGTCAAAATAAAATTCTTTTACAATAAACCTCCGCCGCTCTGAGTCTCATTGTTATCTCTTTGTTTTCTCTGAAGGGCACTGTTTTTTCCTCCACCAAACATCAGGTTAAAACCAATGTAAAATCCTCTGCTTTCCCAATAAAAAGCACCTTCCTGTCTGTATGGGATGCTACCGTCAAAAGCAAAATGCATGGTGTTGAAAATATCATTGACCCTTGCTGTAATACTTCCTTTTCCTTTAAGGATGGTATAGGTTGATCCAAAGTCGGCCTTGTACATTGGTTTTCTGACAAACTGTAATCCGATGTCTTTTCCACGGTACATCCCGAATAAGTTAAAACGTAATTTTTTGGTAGCGGTGAAGTTGTTGTTCATCCTAACATTGAATGTGGTTACATTGGCTTCACCATATTCCTGTAATCCGGTATTGGCATTTTGAACCGTTCCTTTTACTTTTTTGAAATAAGCATCGGAACTGGCATTGATTGACCACCATTTTGCGGCTTTTAGGTTTCCTGAGATTTCAACTCCGTAAGCATTATTGTCTTTAAAATTGTCAAAAGAAATAATGTCCTGATTGATGTTTGCAGGATTTTTGTATAAGATACGGATAATCTCATCGTTGATTTGTCTGTAGAATGCCCCGGCCGTAATTGTACCTATTTTCATAGTACGGGTATAATTAACTTCAAACGAATTGGTAAATTGAGGCTTAAGATTTGGATTTCCTCTTGACTCAACCAATGGAGTCGTCCACTCACGAATAGGGCTTAACTGTCCTACACTTGGACGGTCAACTCGTCTTGAAAAGTTGAAATTCCAGGAGTTTTTGTCACTAGCTTTATAATTAAAGAAGGCTGAAGGATAGACTGAAAAAATGTTATCTTTTAGATTTTCTTTATCGTTAATGTTTTCAGAAGTATTGGTTGAGGTTACTACATTTGAAAAATCCCCATTAATATTGAATTGCTCTAAACGTACACCAACC
>CAMFLD010000254.1 GCA_945957245.1 uncultured Flavobacterium sp.
AGGTATAGCAGTTTCCAGTTGCTTTGAACGGCTAATAGATGTGTCACCACTATTGATTGAATAGCTTTCCCTGTCCTGCATGATTTTGCCAAAGCGTTCTGAAAGCTGTTTTGCTGTATCTCCCGTTACTTGTCCGGATACAATATTGCCTGTAATATTCATAATCACATCGGCCTGTTCTCTGCCATAATCCTTACGGAGCTGGCTGAAATCCTGAATACCTAAGCACGTAGAAACTTTATTACTTCTCGCCGTAGCAATCAGGCTATCCATATTGTTCAGATAGATTGTAGGAAACTCGTCAAACACCAAACTGCTTTTCAATTTTCCCTTTTTATTGACCTGTTTTACCAAACGGGTTACATATAAAGAAAGTACCGCTCCGTAGATCTGTATTTTCTGCGGATTATTACCCATGCACACGATTTTGGGATCATCGGGATTATTTACATCGAGGTTGAAATCGTTGCCTGATAAAACATAGTATAATTGAGGGGAAGAAAGCCTTGCCATAGCCACTTTAGCGGATGCTATCTGGCCTTCAAGCTGTTCCATTACATCGTTCAGGTAGGCATTCAAAAACGGATTAATCAATACCTCGCATTCTTTAGCGGCTTCTGTTCTAAACAGCGTGAAAAGGCTGTCATAATCAGCTTGCATCAGCTCGATAACGTGAGGCAGTGTGCAAAATTCACCGTCCTTGTATTTCTTCAGATACCATATTACCGCAGTCAGAAAATTGATTGGCGATTCCACGAAAAAATCGCCCTGGCGTTTTATCCACTCCCTGTTTAAGCCCATTAAAATAGTACGTGCGGATTCTGCGGCATCGGTTATGTCCGTCATGGCAGACGGCTCTAAAGGATTGCAACGATGGCTTCTTGTTAGGTCGTCAAAATTGATAACAAAAAACCTCGGTGGTTTAGGATACCTGTGTTTGTTTTTTAACCATGAATTGTAGGCGATCCTGGAAAGGTCGTCAAACTTAAAATCGTAAACGAACATCGTAAATCCTTTACGGATATGTTGGGTTATGACGTGCCTGATGACAAAGTAAGATTTACCTGCCCCTGGTGTACCCAATACCATAATCGCCCTGAAGGGATTGATGATATTTATCCAGCTATTGCGCACCTTATTTTTCAGCCTGTAACGTGCCGGGAGATTGATCGAAAACTCGTTCTCCAGAAAGCGTTCTTCTTGCGGAAACGTTTCATTTTCCTTGTTGAAAATGTCCTTGTTGTTAAACTTGCTTTTGATAATACGTGAAAGCAAAGTACCGCCTGAAAGCACCAGCAAAAATCCTATTGAAGTTATACCTGCATAAACGAATGTCTTCTCCTGCGCATGTAACTCAAGCAGCAGAGAAAGATAACTGGCAAAGTATAGCAATAGCCCTGTAATGAGATAGGCAAATGCTGTTTTATAACTTAGTTTTTCATCTTTGCGCCCTTTTGCTCCGAGTAGGGAGATAGCCAAAAAGCCTAAAGAAATCAACTTGCTTTTAACGAAGTTGCTGAATATGCCTGTGCGGGAAATATTACCTAAAATCCGGTCGCTGAAACTGCTGGTCAATCCCCATTCATGGAATGCAGCATAACAATAATAATAGAAGTGTATCACTAAAATAACGATACTGATCAACCTGGTCATGTCCAGAATTTTCCTCAGAGCCTGTTCGTTTTCACCTGTCTGTACTGCCATAGCTTTATGTTTTATTGGTTATTGGAAATGTTCTTTCTTCTTTTCTTTTTTCTGCCCTTTTTCTTTAGCTGGCCGGGTATGTAATCGGCTGCCTGCTCCGGTTGTAAAAGGGCATCCAGCATGTTGTCTTTAGGAATTGTATCAGCCGGATTAGTATTGTTGTGTAAAGTGGATGAAAGACCTGTGTTAGTATTGTGGGCAGGCAATGATGATTGTCCTGTTTTTTGACCTGCATTTGGTAATAGGTTCTGTTTGATAGGTTTCGGGGAACTGCATCTTTCCTGAATGGCTTTGGCACTGTATTGCTTTCCTAATGTGCTACCATTAAAGACACATTTGGTCTGGTGATCTACGTAAGTTATCCCGTAGATTAAACCTGTATCGCTACTGCGCAAAGCAATGTGAATGCCTTTCTTTTGAAGTTGTGCAACTAACTCATCAAGCGTGGAAGTTTTGCCAACAAACAACCTGTCTATTTCAGTTTGTACACGGGCTTTGAACGGCTGGCGTTGGGTATCATTAGAACTGTATTTTTCTTCCAGAAATTTCAGGGTAGGCTTGTTGTAAAAGTCGCTGGCTTTTATAGGTACACCGATAGGTTTTCCATCTTCATCGAGTATCCGGTAAACAAGGCCGCCTCCCTGAAAAATTCTTGATTCTTCACTGCCACGATCAGCGATTATATTGTACTGTTTCAAAACTGCATTCAGTTCCGGCAAGCTGGTATATTTGTACTTATCCAGCACTGCATCCAGCACATTTGTGATGGCTCTTTTAGTTTCAGTACGCCCGTACTGTACCTTCTTTACATCTACCGGCTTTAACCTGAATGCTTCCCGTCTTGCGTGTGCATCGGCTACTACAAGACTGAACATTTTTTCAATCTCCTTACGTGCCGGTTCTGACTTGCGAATACCCAGGTGATGCAGGTCAATTCGCTTGCCATCAGGCTGAATATTGGTGGTAACTACGTGTATATGGGGGTGGCCTGCATCGTGGTGCTGATAAACAAGATAAGGCTGGTCACCAAAGCCTATTTTTTGCATATAGACATTGGCAATTTGCATCAGCTTTTCTTTGCTCAAATGAGCTTCAGAAGGGTCAAAGTTGAGCGAAATGTGTACGCTGTTTCGTTTAACATTCTCGTTCAATTCTGTCCTTTTCAGCAGATAGCCCAGCTTAATTTTCAGGCTCATTTCATCTGCGTTTAAAGGGAAATTTTCTGCTCCGATGCACTCCGCTACACCTTCTTTTACCTTGTTTTCATTGTAGTTGAAAATACGGTGCATGGAGTGGCCTGCTTTGATCACTGCAACCATATTTCCAGTATTTTTTTTACGTTATTCCTGACCTCATCAACCTTATTGCTAAGGATCTTTTTCTCTACCTCGTAAGCAATCAACCAGCTCCTAAATTCAGCTATCTGGCTCAGCGTGTGCAGCTTTTTAACGGCCTGATTGAAGTTGTTTCCAACTGCGTTTAGCTCGTTGCGAAGCCGTGTAAGTTCTGTCATTAAGTCATCCTGTGAGGTGTTACGGTAGGTCGTAACAACGGGCTTATCGAAGATGCTGCGGCGTACATAGTCGCTTAGCTTACGACAGGTAGAAGCCTTCCATTTCTTTTCAATTTTCGCATACTCATCGGGCGTTAGACGCAGGCCGATAATGCGTGTTCTGTTTGAATTTTGTCCTTCCATCACTAATCATTTTCACGTTTTCAAACTCATTTATACCTTCCAGACGCCCTGCCCACGAGTTCCGAGTGATGGGCAGCCAGATCCGGTTGTTTAACAACCGTTCATCTGGCCGATTGCGGGAAAGTTGCAATCTTTCAGCCTTTTGAACGTCTTTAAAACATTTTAAAGGCTTCCAGAGTGTGTAAGAAAACAGCTTCAAATGAACTAAAGCCTGCCTTACAGCCTCTGTATTACTTATCTCAGTTTTTGTCTTATATGTTTCTTCTCAGCCTTACCGAAATTTATTACCCAGTCGTTGAAGTCCTTATGGTTTTGATAAAGACTGCTTTCATCTTTGTATTTGGCACTTAGGGAAAGTGCATAGCGACTGCAATTTTGTCCGGTTGCATCCCTGTCCAGATAGAGCTTGATAGCGTTATGTTTTTCCATAAAGGGACGTGCAGTTTCAAAGAAGGAAACAGAGTTTAGCACTACAAAATCAAAGCGGTCTTCGGGGTCTTGTTGATGGATGGCCCTGAAAGAAAGGAAATCGGTAAAGCCTTCAAAGACGATTACTTCATCGGCATTATTATCAAAGCTCGTAATGCCTTTAGGAGAGCTGCTGGCTTTAAAGTAAGGATTGCGTATTTCAAAGCCTCCCAGATCATTCCTGAAACCGATACCGTAATAGACTTTTCCATTAAGTTCGTAACGCACTTCCCGGCAGTAACGATCAGCCACATCAACGGGTATTCGCCGTTGTTGCAAATACCTTAAAAGGGCGTTGGAAGACAGCACAAAATCGCCTAAAATCTTTATCTGCTTTTCCTGTTCTTCTCTCGCAAATGATTGTTGGGAAACCGGCTTTTGAAAGGAAAAATTACCGCTTAAATTCTGGAGTAATTCGGACACGGTACACCCGTGAAAGAGAATAGCAAAGTCAACCAGGTTGCCGCCTTTGCCAAGACCATGATCGTACCAACGGTTTAGCCTCCTGTTAACCTTAAACGAAGGTGTCTTTTCATCCCGTAAAGGGGAGTGATACCAATAATCGTTGTTCCTGATCTTTGCAGGTTCATAACCTAAGCCCGCAAGGAAATGAACCATGTCAATTTCTTTGGCTTCGCTGATGGAAAGCCTGTTTTTACTGAAATCCATAACCACACATTTATCAAATACACATTCAGTTCTTCTAAGCGAAGTTAAACAGGTGATATGGGATTCACCTATCCTCATCATATTTTGATGAGGATGCAGAGAGTAGTGTTATTTACTTTTGTGCAGTGAGTATTGTTTAATTAAAATCGTGTGATTATGCTAACAACAAGTGATGTAGCCAAAGTGTATGATACTATTCTCAGTATCCCTGGCATGAGTGAAACAGTGAAGATTGACATGAGGATCTCCCGCAAAAACGTATTGTTATTGCACAGTGTCCTCACTGTCTCTTATACACATCTCCGAGCCCACGAGACCGAGGCTGATCTCGT
>CAMFLD010000255.1 GCA_945957245.1 uncultured Flavobacterium sp.
CAGCCTCGGTCTCGTGGGCTCGGAGATGTGTATAAGAGACAGGCCTTACTATAGTGAAGAAAATTGTGGATTTATTAGGTGGAGAAATCAATCTGAAAAGTGAAGTTGGTGTAGGAACTACTTTCGATTTTGAACTTAACCTGTTTAACGGCAACAAAGAGGTCGTTTTGGAAAAAGAAATCCTATACTCTGACGAAGTACTGAAAGACAAAAATATCCTGGTGGTTGAGGATAATAAAATCAATCAGATGGTTACCAAAAAAATGCTTGAGAAAAAAGAAATCAAATGCTTTATTATCGACAACGGTGAAGAAGCAGTTGAAATTCTTAGCAGGGAAAACCATTTTGATTTGGTGCTAATGGATGTGCACCTTCCCGGCATCAACGGTACCATTGCCACTCAAAAAATCAGGGAGTTCGACAACAAAAAACCAATTATTGCCCTAACCGCCATTTCATTGAATGAAAATAGGGAAATGCTACTTTCTTTTGGAATGACTGATGTTATCACCAAGCCTTTCGAACCGGAAAATTTCTATAGGGTAATTGCCTGTAATTTGAGCTAAATTAGAATTGAATAATCAATTCCTTGATTAGTTTCCGTACATGAGGCTCGGCCTTTGCAGCAGCTTTCAGTACCTCTTCATGACTAACTTCTTCCATAGCTGTTTCCACATCACCCATATCGGTAATTACGGATAGCCCGAAGCACTCGATACCCATGTGGCGCGCTACAATTACTTCCGGAACAGTTGACATACCAACGCAGTCTGCACCAAGTATTTTTACCATTTTATATTCGGCAAATGTTTCAAATGTTGGTCCCTGAAGCCCAAGGTAAACCCCATCATGCACTGTAATGCTGTTTTCGGTTGCAATTGATTTTGCCTTAGCAATCATCGCTTTATTATAAGCCTCGTTCATATTTAAAAAACGGGGACCAAAACGCTCATCATTTTTTCCACGTAAAGGATGTTCCGGAAACATATTGATATGGTCTTTTATAATAATAACCGAACCTACTTCATAGTTGGAATTTACACCTCCAGAAGCATTGGAAACAATTAGTTTATCCACACCAAGATATTTCATTACACGAACAGGGAAAGTAACCTGTTTCATATCATATCCTTCATAGAAGTGGAAACGTCCCTGCATAGCCATTACCTTCTTATCTCCTATGGTTCCAAAAACCAAAGCACCTTTGTGCCCCTGAACGGTTGAAACCGGAAAATTAGGTATTTCATTATAAGGTAGAGTAAATTCTATAGTGATGTCTTCTGTAAAACTCCCTAAACCTGAACCCAGGATGATACCGTATTCCGGAGTGAAGTTGGTTTTATTCTTTATATAGTTAACGGTTTCCTGTACAAGTTCCCACATAATTTAAGATTGTTTTATCAAAAGCTTCCTGATTATCAATCAACTGGCTTTTTATTGGTAAATAGTATAATTGGTTTTTTAAAATTTTAGCCTTCAAACGTACAAAATCTTTTTCAGTTGTGATGATGATTTTTTCCTTGGCCTTATTTTTAATGCCTACAACTTCACTTTCGCTGAAGTTGTGATGATCGGGAAATTCCATAATTTCATCATGACCTGAATTCAGGTAATCAAAAAAGGGTTTAGGTTTTGCTATTCCCGCCAGCAATATTTTAGATATTGGTTTAATTTCACTTACTGAAAGGCTTTCACTTTCACTATATACCTGATCATCATAAGCGACATAACTAAAAAAAATAGGTTTGTCCAATCCAATGTTGGTTTTAATTTGCTCCTGCTCCGTTTTGGAAAGATTGGATGGACATTTGGTCACAATAATAACATCAGCTCTATTGGCTCCACTCCTGCTCTCCCGAAGGTTTCCGGTTGGCAGCATAAAATCATTGCAGAAAAGATCATTATAAGCTGTTAATAGTATATAAAATCCTGCTTTTACCTTGCGGTGCTGAAAGGCATCATCAAGCAGGATAATTTCCGGTTTAGGATTTAATGATACTAATTGAGTGATTCCATTCCTCCGGTCGGCATCTACGGCGACACTGATATTAGGAAATTTGGAATAGTACTGAAAAGGCTCATCTCCTAAAGTTTCCGCATTGGCATTGGCATCAGCCAAAACAAAACCTTCCGATTTTCTTTTATAACCGCGGCTTAAAGTAGCTATTCTATAATTAGGAGAAAGCAATCGAATCAAATATTCAATCTGGGGTGTTTTCCCGGTACCTCCAACATTCAGGTTTCCAACAGCAATTATGGGAATATCGAAAGAAGAACTTTTGAAAAAGCCCTTATCGTAAAGATAATTTCTTAAAGAAGTGATAAAACCATATAAAATGGCAAAAGGAAAGAGTAATTTTCGGAACAAATTCATATTACGAAAGTAACGATTTTTTATATTTGAATGAAAATTATCCAAGCATAGCCCAGAAATGAAACGTTTATATCTAAAAATACTGCTCTTATTCGTATTTGCTTCTCCGATCGCTTTAGCACAGGAAACCGACAATGCTGCCTTGCTGAAAATAATATTTTCCAAATACTATAAAAATGAAAAGGTAATTGCCAAAGGCCGATTACAGCTCCTCAGTTTTTATTGTCAAAAAGCACCTAATAATGCCGAAGTCCTGGAGGTAATTGCAAAAAATGACCTGCTGAAAAAAAATGCCGATGAAATCAAAAAGCAGATAAACAATACCAAAGAAGAGGATTGGTCGGCTGCCTATAATATTGTATTTGACAACCAAAATCAATACTTAAAAAGTAAAGTCAATGCCTGTCTGTCATTTGAAGAATACAAAGTCGTATCCGATCGCTTTGGTGAAAACAATCAGCGTCTGATGATTGTACATAAACCTATTTATTTTGCAGGCAATAATTTCGCATTGGTTAAAATAGCTTTCTACCGTAATATTGAGCATAATAATGGATGTTTCATTTTATTTGAAAAAGTAAATGGTCTTTGGGCTATCAAGGAAATCCTGAACGAATGGGCAACTTAAACTAGAATATTTTGAAAATAAAATGGCTGCTTTTTTTCTTGTTACCCTTATTTATAGCTTCCTACAACTCTAAGGAGAAGTCAGAGTCAAATAAACAATCCAATAAAAAATCAGCAGAAACTGACTTCCATTTTGACGGTTACCCTGTATATTCTATTTCAAAAAATATAGATGCGATTACTTTAGAACTGGACAATTATGGCGAAGAGAATTTATTTCAAAATAAGATTTTCAAAGAAGTAGACCAACAGGATTCTTTAATTAACAATACTGTGGGTTATTCGTTAAAACCTTTGAATTCCATTTGCATTGACACATTGGGTGCACTCAATATTTTCCAAAATCTAAAGCTTGAAGAAAAAATCAAAGCTAAGTTACGTTCTACCTATTATATATATGGAAAAAAAGGAGTTTGCAGAATCACCGTTGGGAACATTTATTTTACAGTCGATGAATGTTTTTCTAATATTATTGGAGCAGAAATCAAACAATATAATCGTGAAAAATGTGGCTTCCCATTATTTTGCAGTGAAAAACCCCTTAAACTAGAATATGGCAAAGACTACAAAAAAGCCGAACAGAAAATAAATAAGTTTATTGAAAAAGTAGAAGCAGATTACAGTAATAAACCGGGAGCTACTAAAGTATTTGCCAATATAGACTCTTATTATTTTACTTATGAAGATGATTTCATCTGGGGTTTTAGTCCTAACAAATCCGAAATCAATTTTCCCAGTAGAGCCATCTATCATATTGATGAAAAAGGAAAAGTCACCAGCGTATGGGTAAAATCCCTAGATTTGTTTGGAATTCCATGTGATTAATTTATGAAGATTAAAGAAATACTCTCGGTATTAGAAGAAATGGCTCCGTTGGCCTATGCTGAAGATTTTGACAATGTTGGTCTGCTGGTAGGCAATACCAATGATGAAGCAACAGGAATACTGGTTTGTCATGATGCCCTCGAAAATGTAATAGAAGAAGCAATAGCCAAAAACTGTAACCTTATAGTGTGTTTTCATCCTATTATATTTAGCGGACTCAAAAAGATTACAGGCAAAAATTATGTAGAGCGTTCAGTACTAAAAGCCATCAAAAATGATATTGCCATCTATGCTGTACACACTGCTTTAGACAATCATAAAAATGGTGTCAATAAGATTTTCTGTGATGCATTGGGGCTGATGAACAGCAAAATTTTAGTTCCCAAACAAAACTTCATCCGTAAACTTGTTACCTATACCATTCCCGAAAACGTAGAAAAACTCCGCAATGCCCTATTTGATGCCGGAGCAGGAAAGATTGGCAATTATGAAGACTGCAGTTTCAACTCAAAAGGTATCGGAACTTACATGGGTAATGAAGACAGTAACCCCGAAATAGGCAACCGATTTGAATTTGTCGAAAATGAAGAAATCAAAATAGAAGTTACTTTTGAAAAACACCTGCAAAGCAAAATTTTGAAAGCCTTATTTTCAAATCACGTCTATGAAGAAGTTGCTTATGAGGTTTATGATTTGCAAAACCAACATCAGAATATAGGTCTTGGAATGATTGGCGAACTCAAAAATCCTGTGAAGGAAACCGAATTTTTATCCTTTGTAAAAGAAAAAATGCAATGCGGAGGCATCCGCCATAGTGCTCTACTTGGCAAACCTATTAGGAAAGTAGCCGTATTAGGAGGTTCCGGAAGCTTTGCGATACGAAATGCCATTCAGGCCGGAGCTGACATTTTTTTAACGGCAGACCTTAAGTACCACAACTTTTATGAAGCTGAAAATCAAATCGTTTTAGCCGACATCGGGCACTTTGAAAGCTGTCTCTTATACACATCTGACGCTGCCGACGATATGCAGTGTGTAG
>CAMFLD010000256.1 GCA_945957245.1 uncultured Flavobacterium sp.
CTTCCGGAGTACGTGGAATTACGTTAAAAGATGAGACCGATGAAGTAATTGGCATGGTTACTGTAAATGATATGGAAAGTGAAATCCTTGTAGTTGCAGAAAACGGTTACGGAAAACGTTCCGCACTGGAAGATTACCGTATCACAAACCGTGGAGGAAAAGGAGTTAAAACACTTAACATTACTGAAAAGACCGGAAAACTGATTTCTATCAATTCCGTTACGGATAATGATGATTTGATGATTATCAATAAATCGGGATTGACTATCAGAATGGCAGTAGAAGATTTAAGAGTAATGGGAAGAGCAACGCAAGGTGTGAAGCTTATTAACATTAAAGGAAATGATTCTATTGCAGCGGTAACCAAAGTAATGAAAGATGAAGAATCTGAGCCAGAATTGGACGAAGAAGGAAATGTAATTGAAAGCGAAGCTATCGAAAGGGTAAAACCGGTGATGGAAGTTCTTGAAGATGATGGTGCCAACGTTGATGATGAAGAGGAAGATGACGAAGATATTGTTGAAGATGATGAGGTCGAAGACGATTCTGACGACGATGAATAAAAAGTAAGAAATCACCAATTAATCAGTTTAATTGGTGATTTTAATTATAAATTAAAAATAAATTGAAATGAGATTAAAACACATTTTACTGGCTTCGGCTGTATTAGTTTCAGTTGCTTCTTTTGCCCAAAAAGACGAGTTGAAAAAATTGAAAAAGATTTACGATAAAGATGTGCCTACTGCAGCAGATTTGGCTGATTATAAAGCCAATCTGGAGAAGTTAGCCCCGCTTGCTACTGAAGAAGGAGATAAAATTTATTATAATTTTTACAGAGTTAATGCACCTAATGTAGAATTAGCTACTGCCGGAACTCCTCCAACGCCTGCCCAATTCGCTAAGTTTTTTACCCCAAATGCTATAAAGGATTTAGCATCAGCTTACAATGCAGTTTTGGAATATGAAAAGAAAACCGGAAAAAAAGTATTTACTGATGATATCAATCAGGATGTGGCTACTTTCAAACCACTGCTTGTAAATACTGCTATCTCATTAGGAGAAGCTAAGAAAAATAAAGAAGCTTCGGATATTTTGTATGCCATCTATTTGTTGGATAAGAAGGATCAGGAGAAATTATACTATGCTGCAAGCTATGCCTTAAATGCACAGGATTACACTAATGCATTGGCTTACTACAATGAATTGAAAGATTTGAATTATACAGGAGACAGTACTGTTTATTTCGCTAAAAATAAGGCTACCGGCAAAGAAGAAACTTTCCCGACAAAACAAGAGCGCGAACTCTTCATCAAAGCCGGAACACATGAAAAACCAAGAGATGAAAAAATGCCATCTAAAAAAGGAGAAATAATGAAATTCATTACACTGATTTTGGTTGAAACCGGAAAAGTTGATGAAGCTAAAGCTTCTATTGCTGAAGCCAGAAAAGCGAATCCTGATGATGTTCAGTTAATCTTGGCAGAAGCGGATATGTACTTAAAAGTTAAAGATTTTGACAACTATACCAAAGCAGTAAATGAAGCTTTAGCTAAAAAGCCAAATGATGTAGATCTTCTATTCAATTTAGGTGTAGTAAGTACTTCTGCAAACAAATTGGAAGATGCGGAGAAGTATTATAAACAAGCTCTGGCCATCAATCCTAACTACCTTGGAGCGAATCTGAACTTGGCTGAATTGAAGCTTAGAGTTGATGAAAAATATGTTAGTGAGATGAATAAGCTTGGAACATCAGAAAAAGATAACAAACGTTATGACTTTTTGAAAGCTGAAAGAGCTAAGAATTTTACAGCTGTATTGCCTTATCTTGAAAAAGCATACGAAATCCAACCGGATGAAGACGTAAAGAAGTTATTAATTAATGTTTACAACGTTCTTGAAATGACAGATAAGAAAAATGCATTGAAAGCAAAACAATAAATAGAATCTTATTTGATATCAATAAAAAAAGTCCCGATAAAATCGGGACTTTTTTAGTTTCCTAAACTAACCAAATTTATATAGAAACATTATTATGCTACTCCATTTTCCTGAGTACTCATTTTTTTCAGGAAAGATCTAATTAAAACACTGTTGGTATTGATGCCAGAGTTAATTAATTGTTTTTTGCTGAATGAACCATTGTTTGAAGCTGTGTTTGAAGTTTTTTTAGACCCCATGAACCATACTGCAAAATCCATTGAACCAGCTACAGCGTTATCTGTTGTGATAACAGTAGTAGCTTCTTTAGAAACTGAAACCTCAGTTGTTGTTTTTGCTGTAGCAACACTTGGAGTGTTTTCCTGAGCAAAAGCTCCAGTTGATGATAATACTAATAATACGAATGCAACAAATAATTTGATGTTTGTTTGAGTTCTGTTGTTATTAGCTGTTGTCATAATTGGTATTGGTTTCGTTGTTATTTCTGATTCAAAACTACTCCAACACTATAATCAGATGAAATATTTTCGATAACTAACCTCAAAAGTCGTTTAATCGACAAATTCAATGAATTCGGGGGTTTTCAGCGTTTTTTTTGTGTCGTTCGTCTATAAAATGTTAAAAAAACAGGTATTTCACCGATGAAAAACCAATATTTTCTATGAACTGCATTGCAGAATGTTGAACAATGGAAGAAAATAAGGGAAACTGATAAAATCTTAGTAAATTAGCATCATAATACAAATCTGCATCCCAAATGAAAGTAGAACGAAAAGGGCACACCACAACCATCAGAAATACCCAATACAAGACAGCCGAATTCCATCAGAAATTCAATCATGAGTTCAATAGTTATAAATCGAATAATTTGATTATCGATTTGACATTTGACAAAACAATTACTATGGCCGATGTCAAACTTTTTCTTGAAATGACTAAAAGTCAAAAGAAGAACAAAAAATCACTGGTATTGGTGGCGGACGGAATCAACTTTAATGACGTTCCGGATAAACTTACGGTAGTGCCAACCGTTTTAGAAGCTCATGATATTATTGAGATGGAAGAAATTGAACGTGATCTAGGTTTTTAGCAGTAAAAGGAAATTAATGAAATTAACCATTCTAGGCTGTTATGCAGCAACCCCGAGAACCATTACCAATCCAACTTCCCAGATACTTGAAATCAGGAACCACATGTTTCTCATTGATTGTGGTGAAGGAACCCAAGTGCAGTTGCGCAAAAACAAACTGAAGTTTTCCAAAATCAATCATATCTTTATTTCTCATTTGCATGGCGATCACTTTTTTGGATTAGTAGGTCTTATTTCAACCTTCATGCTGCTTAACCGTCAAACGGATCTTCATGTATATGGTCCAGTAGGGATTAAAGAAATCATATTGCTTCAGTTGCGTGCAGCCGGTTCCTATACAGGTTATAATCTTTATTTCCATGAATTGGCTTCAAAAGAAAGCGAAGTTATTTATGAAGATGAAAAAGTAGTTGTTAAAACAATTCCATTAAAACATCGCATTTACACTAACGGATTTTTATTTCAGGAAAAAGCAAAAGAAAGAAAGCTGAATCTTGAAGCAGTCGAAAACCACGGAATTGATATGGTTTATTACAGAAAAATCAAATATGGTGGTGATATAACGCTGGAAGATGGAACCGTGATCCCTAATGCCGAATTAACCTTCGACCCTGAACCGCCGAAAAGCTATGCTTTTTGCAGTGATACCATGTATGACGAATCGGTTATTACTATAATTAAAAACTGTGATGTGTTGTACCATGAAACAACTTTCCTGGAATCTGAAGCGGATAAGGCTACAGCAACTATGCACAGTACAGCCATTCAGGCTGCCTTAATTGCTGAAAAAGCAGAAGTAGGGCAGTTGGTTTTAGGTCATTACAGCACCCGTTATTCTGATATTGAAATGTTTCGGAAAGAAGCTGAAACCGTTTTTCCGAATGTCCTGTTAGCGGATGATGGAGTTGTTTTTGATTTTGAATAAAATATTGGCTTAAATTTGCACTACATAATTATACTGTCATGGAAGACTTGAGCAATTATAGAAAATCTTATGAAAAAAGTCAGCTTCTGGAAAATGCCATTCCCGAAGATCCTATTAATTTATTCCATAAATGGTTTCACGAAGTAAAAGACTTTGGTGGAGTAGATGAGGTGAATGCCATGACGGTATCTACAATAGGATTGGATGGTTTCCCAAAGGCGAGGGTGGTTTTGCTCAAAAAATATAATGAAGATGGGTTCATTTTCTATACGAATTATGATTCGGAGAAAGGAAAAGCAATATTGAAGAATCCTAACGTCTGCCTTTCGTTTTTTTGGCCAGTTATGGAAAGGCAGATTATAATAAAAGGATTAGCTGAAAAGACTTCTACGGCTGTTTCTGATAATTATTTTGATTCGAGACCTGATGGAAGCAAACTTGGAGCTATTGTATCTGCTCAAAGCGAGATAATACCTTCAAGGGAATTTCTGGATAGTAAGCTTAAAAAACTTGAAGCCGAATATATGGGAAAAGAAATACTTCGCCCGGATTATTGGGGAGGTTTTTTGGTAAAGCCTGTTGAAGTTGAATTTTGGCAGGGAAGACCTAACAGACTGCATGATCGCATCAGATACCAATTGGATTCAACATTCAATTGGAAAATTGACCGACTTTCACCTTAAGATTCAAATTTCTAAAAAGTATACAAAACCACCTTTTAATGGTGGTTTTTTTATTCAGCCTAAACTGTAAGAATAAAGTTATCGACGAACTGCATATATGTAGGAAAAATATATTTATTATAGACAAATAAGTGTATTTCATCGAGTTTTTTTGGTATTTTACCGATGTTTGGCGTAAACTTGCCTAACCAAATCAAGCATACGTTCTGTCAATATTAATCAATAAAG
>CAMFLD010000257.1 GCA_945957245.1 uncultured Flavobacterium sp.
GTATTCATCTGGTTTTGGATATCTCTTTGTAATTGCATCCAATGCAAAACGTAAGTTCTTTTTCTCACGTGAAGCTGTAAAATAAGTTATTATTAAGCCTAAAATAATGGATAACCCTGTAATAAAAGAAAGATTATTAACATCAAATGAATTACCTATAAAAGGGATTTGTATAAGACCTATATTCTCATATTTATTTTTATAGTTTTCCTCTAATTCAATAAATGCTATATTTTTTTTAATCTCATTTTCTTCTTCATTTTTATCTTCTTTAATCTTTGAATATTTTGTATATTCAGATTTGGATTTTCCTATTCTTTCATTGGTCCAATTAAAATTTCTGAAGGTGTTTATTACAGCAATTATAGAAACTAATGATATAATTAGTAAAACATAAAACGTCCAACGAGTATTTGTAGATGATTTATTGGATATTTCGCACATTCTTTGAACGTTTGGATCAATTCTTAAATCATATCCGCAAATTTTATTATCATAATTATTTAAAAATTCCATAACCTAAATTTATTTTATTATTAATATCCTTTTGCCTATTTTTTTAGTGTTGAGCTTCAAATTTGCTTTTCAGTTCCTAATGAATAGCCTTTTTAGCTTTAGTTTTATAGTCTTACAACATAGCCTACAATACTCCTCTGTTGATAAATTATATTTCCGTAAAAATCTCTAACTAACTGAGGATTATTGATATTACCATCATTTCCGACTGAATAACCCCAATTATATGCTGGAATATAATAAGTCCAAGAAGAATTAGTCACGTAAGGTGGAGTGCTGTATCCAATATGATATCAGCAACCATTTATTGAATTGACTGCAATTATTCTTCCATAATTGGTTACTAAATAGCTAAATCTAGAAAAATCGTTAGGGAAAATGCATTGAGCTACATAAGTTTCAGGATTTTGATTAAAGTTGGCATTTTGATCAATGGCACTTGAACTCATGTCAAAACTTTTGGACACCAAAGCATTACGATTATTATAATTATTTCCTGTAACCTGTGATGCTTTGGAATCAGGCTCATTTTCAATTCCACCATAATCTTTTAAGTAGTTAAAAGCAAATGTTTCTATACCCCAATTTGAATATTGCTCAATGTGTGTTATTTCGTGAGTCCACCAAAAGGCATTTTGTGTAAAAGAACAAGGATTAGAATTAAAAACAATTACATCACCAACTTTAACAGCAAAGGCATCATTTCCAAATAATTTCTGGCCTTGTCCTATAAAATTTGGAAGCGTAATTTGAATATTTCCGATACAATATCTTGCTTTATTTAAAATTTGGTCACTAAAATTACTTCTCAAAGCATTCTTCACATCCTCCGGCAAAGGCATTGATTTATTATAATGCCTAGCTCTTGCAGCTCTTATTGCTACTGCTAGAGGTATAGCAGAAATTTGTAAAGGATTTTGTCCTTGAAGAATTCCATTCGCACTATTTACTCCTGATTGTGCTAATTGGTTATAGTATCTATTTGAAAAAGTACCTACATCAAAAATGAAAGCCCCTGCATTCCCACCACTATTTTGTGCAAATTTCTCTGCTTCTTGCATAAAGTAGGTTTGTTGAGCAGATATAATGTTATAACCTTGTACTGTTGTATTTCCTGTTTGTTGTATTGCTTGTTGCAAAGGTTTATAAATGTCATATACATTCCCTTGACCAATAATAACTTTTCCGGTATTTATTACTGCTTCTGTTGGAGCTGTTAATGTTTTAATGGTAGTATTTGCTACACCTGAAACAAAATTTCCAATATCTTTTAAAAATTGTGAATTGGTTTGAAATGAAAGAGCAAATAAAAATGCAAAGAGTAAAAGTTTGTTCTTCATTCTTTTTGAATTTTATGGTTTAAAAGTATTGTTTATTAAGCTAAACATATCATCATGGTGGATTTTGTAAAAATTATGGCTAACTAATTTACACGCAAAAGTCATCTCTGCCTTATCTTCCATTCAATGTATAACAAGCGAATTCTTCCGATATTTTATGGGGATAAAAAACTTAGCCATAACAAATTTAAGCTTTTTCCTTAAAAATCAAAATGTTATACGATTTTTTTTTTAGAAAACATCTGTAAAAACATCAAATAACGTACTATGGCTTGCATCTATGATTTTTAAGTTAGTATTATCCATATCGCTAACATGACACACGAATTACAAATTTGTGATATTTGAGTTATTAACAATAACATAAATGCTATTATTAGGGGTATAAAAACTACTTTTATTTTATTATAATGTTCCTTTTCCTCCACAAGTCCTACATGTTACAGATCCTCTACCAGCACAACCTGGACAAATTGTAAATCCTGTTCCAGGAGGATTATAGCCCGGCATTGGTGGGCGCCTTCCACTTCCTCCACAAGTTGGGCATGTTTGAGTACCATTTCCATAACAATTTGGGCATCTAGTGTCTCCTACAACTTTTTTTTCAATTTGTTCTTTTTGTTCTTTAGTTTTCATATAAAAAATTAATGTTATAATTTAATTCTATAAGATTTGGATGCGCAATTCTTGCAGCTAACTCATTCACACCCGAAAGCCATCTTCGCTCTATCTTTCCTTTCAGGCAGACAAGCGAATACTTTCGATATTTTTGGGGGATAAAAAACTTATTTGACAACAAATTTAATCTTTTTCCTTAAAAATCAAAATGTTATGTGAAGTTTTTTTAAGAAATAGCTACAAAAACCCTAAATAACGCACTATGGCTTGCATCGGGGTTTTTAATGTTAGTTTTAACTACACTGACTAACGCATTTTTGGGATTGCAAATTTGAGTTTTCGGGGCTATTGAACGAAACGGTTATTCTTCTTTTGTCATTATGGATTAAACTTTTCAAATGTCTTTCCATTAAACTTATATGCTCCATTTTCGTGTGTCCCAAGCCAAAGCACACCGTTGTTGTCTTTGTAAATACTGAATAAAGTAATGTCTTTTGAGTTGTATTGAACCGGATAGTGTGTAATTTTTATTCCGTCATATTTCCAAACCCCATCACGATATGTCACAAACCACAAGTTGTTATTGTTGTCCTTTTCTATTGACAAATATTCCTTTAACCCACTGGTATTTTTTCCGTCCAAACTTCCGATGCTTTCGTGTCTTGTATAAAATTTATCACTTTTTAATGTTATGCTGTCATAAACACTATAACGGTTTTCGGTATTAAACCAAAAGTCACCATTTTTGTCTTCAATAATTGAACGTACGCCATTTGCTCCTTCGTTACGAAATTCTGTTACATCTTCTTCTGTAATCCATTTAAATGATTTTCCATCATAACGACAAACTCCAACCGGATTTGTGCCAAACCAAATGTTCCCTTTTCTGTCTTTATAAATGCTGTAAACATCAAATGGATGGTTTAAATTTGGTGGATTCGGGAATGGTAATTCAAATAATGTGATGCCATCATAGCGGTATACTTTTCTCTTATTTCCATAAGAATATTTAAACCACATATCTGTGGACTCCAGTTTCCAATTTTCACTGGTAACAGCACTTAAAGTTGTAAAATCATTTCCGTCAAACTTCGATATTGAAGATATTGCGTTTGCACTGGCAAAATAAATATTGCCCAATTTATCTTCTTTTATTTCATCAATTCTATTGTTAAGCAAACCATGTTTTGTGGTGTAATTAACCAATTCATTTCCATCGTATTTATATACTCCTGTTTCCCAACTTCCAAACCAATAATTATTTTTCCTGTCTTGATAAATCACCATGATGCTGCTTCCAAGTTCTTTTACGGTGTCGCCCTTTAGGCTTATTTTATTTAAAGTAACAGAATTGTTCTTCAAATTTGAAGTCTGCCCATAACAGGAAGTCGAAAGGGATAGAATGCAAGAAAATAAGAGTATAGTTAAATTCATTTCTATCATTTTATTGTTTAGCATAGCAGATCAAGAATTACCTATAACTCCCAAATATACACAACTTTCCGTTTGCAAATACTTTTAATCTAAAAAGTGCAAGTAACACAACATACTGTAACTTGCATCAAGACTTATAATAGTTAGTGTTAACCACATTTGCTAACGTAGCCCGGATTACACACGAGCATAGCGACTGCCGAAGGAAATTTGGGCTATAAGGGATTAATTACTATTAACACATTTGCCACAGTCTTTATTTTCTAGATGGTAGACTTTGGACTCCATTGTTCTGAATTTCATTAAATATCTCTTCGAATTACTTATATCCATTAATATCCTTTTGAACTCTAAAAAAAGTTTTTGCAATATCATTTTCAACTGAAAAGACCATGATTTCATTTTTTTCATTTATCCAAAAGCTACCTAATATTTGATCATTATTTTTTAGAATAATTTTTTTTAGGGTTAGTTTATTTTGGCTGGAATTAAGTGTTATATCGCTAATATATGACAACTCAACATTTTTATCATCCCTTCTGAAAAAGGGAGGTTTAGCAACATCATACTTAGTAATTACCCCTTTTTTTGAAAACTTCAATATGGGAATAATATAGAAAAAGGATTGAAAGGTTACTGTAGGGAAATTTGTTGAAAGCGAATCTTTCGATTTATCACCTAATTCTCTTTTCCAAATTAATTTATCTTTAATTTTCTTAATTGTATAACCTATTTTAAATTCTCTGGTAGTATCCTTTTCTATTGAAAGTGCATTACATTTATACATTTTAGGTATAAAATACCCCTTACTTTTTGAGAAACCGGTTATTTCTTGAATCTCTATTCTGGAATTTCTTTTTTCTATATTTGTAGTTACTTTTAAAGTATCTTTTTTTGTTTCTATCTGAAAAACTGATTTATCCGCTTCTTCAAAAGATCTTAATGAGTAGGAGGC
>CAMFLD010000258.1 GCA_945957245.1 uncultured Flavobacterium sp.
TCCTAGTATGCTTCTGGATGATATTTTACTATGGAAGAGCAGGTTGGTATGCTAATGCAGCCTTGTTGTTGAACTTATTATTCATCTTTGGTGTAATGGCAAGTTTTGGTTTTGTATTGACATTGCCTGGAATTGCCGGTATCGTTTTGACCCTAGGTACTGCCGTTGATGCAAATATCATTATTTATGAAAGGGCGAAAGAGGAACTGCGAGACGGTAAATCACTTGCCGATGCTGTAGTTACTTCTTATGGTTGGAAAGGTGCAATGCGTTCTATTATCGATGCTAACGTAACCCACATCCTTACAGGTACTATCTTATTCGTATTCGGAACAGGACTAATTCAAGGATTTGCATTAACATTATTGATTGGTATCTTTACTTCATTGTTTACTTCAATCTTTATCGCCAGAATTTTTATCGACAGAGATATTGCTAAAAATAAAGATCTTACATTCACTACAGGTATTACTAAAAACTGGTTTACCGGTTTCCACTTTGATTTCATCGGAATCAAAAAATGGTCTTACCTGTTCTCTTCTGCTGTTGTAATTGCAAGCTGTATTTCATTCTATTTTAACGGATTGGATGAAGGAGTTGATTTTGTTGGAGGAAGAACATTCCAGGTTAAATTTGAAAAACCGGTAGAACCTACAAAAGTTTCTGAAGAATTATCAGCAGCTTTCGGAACTACTGTTGAAGCTAAAGTATTTGGTGAAGACGATCAGTTGAAAATCACAACTAAATACAAGATTAAAAATGAAGGTGTAGAAGTGGATAAAGAAGTGAATGAGAAACTGCACAATGCACTTCAGAAATATTTCTCTCCGGGAATGACTTATGAGAAATTCATCAACTCTTATGATGGTAAGAGATTTGGAGTATTACAATCTTCTAAAGTAGGAGCAGCTATTTCTGCGGATATTAAAACCAACTCATTCTGGGCGGTTTTAGGAGCGATGTTGGTGGTATGTTTATATCTTGTAATTTCGTTCCGTAAATGGCAGTACTCTCTTGGAGCTTTAGCTGCTGTAGCGCATGACGTAATCTTTGTATTAGGAGTTTACTCGATGTTATACAAATACATGCCATTCCACATGGAAATGGATCAGCACTTTATTGCGGCTATCCTTACAGTAATTGGATACTCAATGAACGATACCGTAATCGTATTCGACCGTATCAGGGAATTCCTTGCAGGAGACAGCAAAGGACACTTTAAAGATGTCGTTAATGCATCGATTAATACTACATTATCAAGAACCTTGAATACTTCGTTAACGATGATTATGGTGTTATTAATCATGTTCATCTTTGGTGGGGATTCAATTCGCGGATTCATTTTCGCTATGTTGATTGGTATTATCATCGGAACTTACTCTTCATTATTTATTGCAACTCCGGTATTGGTTGATACTATGAGTCAAAAAGATATTGAAGATATCGAGAAAAGACACGGAAACTAATTCAGTTAGTTTAACAGATATAAAAAAGGGTTGTCTATAGACAACCCTTTTTTATTTAGAATATTCCATTGAGTGGATTATTCTTTATCCCGATTTTGGTATGGTCGAAATTCATTTTGGTTTTTAGCAGTGAGGCATAAACACTTCTGAAATCAATTTCGTATTTAAGGTCACCATTATCCAGATCAGCCAGATTTGGACTATTTCCAATGATTTTTCCCTGATTATTTCCTCCAATAATAAACATTGGGGCAGCTGTTCCGTGATCAGTTCCGTTGCCATTATCTTTTACACGTCTTCCGAATTCTGAGAAAATCACCAAAGTTACATTCTGCATCAGGTTGGCTTTTTTCAATTCATTATAAAAACTATAAACTGCATCGTTGAGTTCTGTTAAATTCCTCTGCTGAATATTTAACTGATTGTCGTGCGTGTCATATCCGCCCTGGGAAGTATAGTAGATTTTGGAATTAAGATTACCTTTAATCAATCGGGCAATCCATTCGAGGTTTTTCCCCAGTGCTGTTTTAGGATAAGTTACTTCTGAAGTAGATTTAGCCAGGGCTTTTTGTATTTCATCTGAACCTTCGGTAACAGAGTTGGCAATCTTCCTGACGAAGTCAAGCTGTGGGTTGTCAGAAAGTTTTACAATATCGTCAACCGAATCACGCATTTTGAATCGGTTTGGATCCTTTACGGTAACTGAATTTGGTTCGTTTCCTTTTAAAGATAAATTATCAATGCTGTCAAAATTTACTCCGGCCGTAGGTTGGTGCCCATCACATTGCAAATCTAAATAACGTCCTAGCCAGCCGTTACTGAAATATTGATTTGAGTCAGATGCTGTTTGCCATATTTCCTGACTGCGGAAATGGGAACGGTTAGGCTCCGGATATCCTACATTTTGTATAATTGTTAAATCGCCATTTTGCTGTATGTTGGCAAAATCTTTTAAAGAAGGATGAAAAGCCATTCCTTTATTTCTACTGATTACATTGCTTTTGTCCAAGGCAATCTTGGGGCGTAAATCATAATAGAAGGGATTTTCAAAAGGTATAAAAGTATTAAGACCGTCATTTCCACCATTTAACTGAATAAATACCAGACATTGTTCACCTACAACCAAATTGGTCTGTGCGCCAAAGGCATGCAGGAAATCGGGAAGGAGCAGTGTGCCACCTGTGAACGTACCCGTAAGCGTAAGGAAGTTTCTTCTGTTCATGGCTATACTATTTGAAATTCGGGAGTTTTGACCATATTGTTGAACAGGCGCATAACGGCATTGTCTGCACCTTCATCATGAGGATTGAAATCATATTTTAGAATAGTTTCCCAATCCTTTTGCATTTCTTCATCGGATTGAAACAACAAGCGGTCTTTCAATTCGGCGATTATGGTTTTATTGTTGCCCGATTTTGACCAGTTTAAAGAGACTTTCACCAGTTGGTTGATATTCTCCTTAATCATATCATTATCTATAAATTGGGCTCTTCTGTTAAGGCTTCTGCCATTACATAATAAATCAGCTGCATTGTTACGCTGAAGGTATACCTGCGAACTAAGCCATTCTTTTCCGCCGTTCCAACCTTTTACGTTGGGCTGGTTGAATAAATCCATTCCCTGCTGTTTGAGATAAAATGCTAATAATTTTGGGTTAAGCTGTTCAACATTCAGTTCATTCATTAACTGTAAAATGTATACTAACGGATCCTTGATTTTACTTCCGGCATTATCTTTCGGGAATTCTTCGGTAAAGATTTTAATCAGCAATGGTTTGATTTCAAAATCTACTTTTCTGAAATAATCTCCGTAGTAAGTAATTAATTCGGGAGCCGGATTATCATAAATAAACCATTGGAGTATTTTGCGGGTTATGAGATAGGGCGCACTTTTTTGTTCAAAAATTATATCAATCATTTCGTCTGCCTTGAACGTACCGGTTTTGCCAAAATAAGTAATGGTATCATCATTTTCAAGAAAGCGTCTGTACTCGGCATTGTCTTCCCCAAGATTAAGTCCGGCAAGTCCTTTGGCTCCGTTTTTGATATCATTTTCGGTATAATTGCCAATGCCCAGAGTGAAAAGTTCCAATAATTCACGGCTCAGATTTTCATTGATTTTTTCACCTCGATTATCTACATTATCCAGATAACGTACCATTGCGTTCGACTTGATAATCTTTTTGGTTAATTTTTTAAAATTCCCAAAAGCATTTTCACGCAGAATCTGGTTGTGTTGATAAATCCAGTAATTGACTTTTACTTTTTGATAAGTAGAAACAAAATGGTTGTGCCAAAAGCAGGTCATTTTTTCACGAAGAGGAAATTCTTCTGCAATCATTTTTTGAAGCCACCAACCTTTAAGCTCCTGTTGAACCTGAAGTTCTGCTTTCAGTAATTCTTTTACATTGGAAGCATCAGAATTTTTTATTTGCTGGCGTTTGGCTCTTAATTCCTTGATTGACTTTGGGCTATTTTCCAGTAATGCAGGCATCCTTTTATCATAATGGGCATTGAAAGATTTTTCGAGGAAATTGTCCAAGCCCATTTGTTCAATGGCTTGACTTTGTTTCCCTGAAAACCCCAATCTGAGCGACCAAAGTGTGTTTTTATTCATGGCTTTACATTTATCGTCTTCCCCTAACCCGAACTGAGGTTCTCCTAAAATTTACTGCTCTTACACCACCACGTCTGTTTTTTTGAATTATGGTTGTACCCCTTCGATTGCGAACAACAAGAGTTGATCTTTGTCTTCTTGGGGCATAAACTGCACGGGCAACTGCTACACGTCTAACAGTAACAAAACGATAGTGTGGTCTGTAACGAACACCATAGTCATAGAATACAGTACCAACTACGGGATGCCATGGTCTCCACCAGGCAGGATAACGTCTCCAACGGTAAGGAGAAACCCAAACTACGTAACTTGGAGCATAGAGATAACGTACACTTGGCCATAGCCAAACATTTACCGTAGCCGCACCATTATCAACTACGGCTACATTAGACTCATTTTTAAGGTTTTGTACAGCACCCTTCTCTTCTGCAGCAGGTTCCACTATCGTATTTTTCGGAAAAAGATCTTCATCACCTTCAATTTGTAACTCAGCTCTTCCATCAGCTGTTTTTTCGATAGCGATAATGGCAATATCCTGTTTTTCATTGTCATATAAGTAGGTACTCATTACGATAACGTGGGAGTTATTTTCTTTGATGTCTTCTACGTTGATATAATCCGTTTGGCCGTCACCGTCAAGATCCAGATTGTTCACATGGTTATTTTCCTGATTGAGTGCTTTTTCAAATTCTTCCAGAGAATTGGAGTTTTTAAAAAGTTCCAATGCACCCTCAAGGCTAAAATCACCTCCGGTATTTTCT
>CAMFLD010000259.1 GCA_945957245.1 uncultured Flavobacterium sp.
TACACACTGCATATCGTCGGCAGCGTCAGATGTGTATAAGAGACAGGATTTATAACAATCATTATGGGTTTCCAGTTTGTCCCGCAAATAAATCCTGTAGTGAAGAAACTTGCTTTATATGGTTTAATACTGCCATTGTTGGAATGAACATTCAAATACATTTCTGTTTTGTTCAGGGTATTATTTTCTATGACAACCTGTTTGATTGTTTCATCAGTAGGCAATTCGATATTTTTGGTTTTGTTTTCCAAATAGAAAATCTTATCTTTTTCATCTTCTTTAGGATGGTTTAACAAAGACAATAGAAAGAAACAGAATAGCATGGAAATGAGAAGTCCATATTGCAGATGGATTGTTTTGATTGTTTTTATACAAAGGAACAAGCCGTAAATCAAAGCGACAATATTCAATAGTGCCCAAGATAAATAAATCATATTCTAAAATTTAATTCAAACCATAGTAAAGCCCGGAAACAATCGTCCGGGCTCTAAATATTAAACTACTTTTTTTTCTCTATTTCCTCAATTTTCTTCTCAAAATATTTCGTTTTTATAAAAAGATATTTTTGAAAGGTCAAATAAAATTTGATGCAGATAAATAATGTTATTAGTAATAAAACCGTTGGAGTTAATACGAGTACAGATTCAAAAAATTGGTTCATTATATTAGGTTTTAAAGGTTCTCTATTGAGGGGCAATGATGATGCCAGTTTCTTTAATTATGGCTATAGATATCTTTTCCAATTGAAAAACGGGAAGGAATTAAAGCCCGGAACCAATTCTCCGGGCTCGAAACAATTAAACTACTCTTTTTTAGTATGGCTGTCCAGATACCTGCACAGGCTGTCAAAGACTCTGCATAGTTTCCTGTAGAGGTTAAAAGCGCAATAACAAGCAAATAAGACTAGGGCAGTATAAACTACTTGAGGAACAATCATTATCATGTTATTCCAAAAAAAGTCTGGATGTTTCATATTTTTTAGATTTAAGTTATTTTTTAATCTTCATATACCTCAGTACTAATTACAGAACCAGAATCTCTATCCACGATTATAATAATGTGGTAAAATTGAGTTATATTAATTCCTTGTAAACTTGGAATTGTAAATTGTTCATGTAATTTCCCGTATAAATCAATTCGAATATTACCATTCGAGTTATTGTTTACATTGCATTGATTGTTTAACTGAGTCCAATCTGTGAAAATAACTATCCCGGATAACTCACTTTGAATGTTTTCTTTTTTCAAGGTGTATTTGCCATGTGCATCAGTTGAAAAATTCATTGCTACTCTTAGTGATAATACGCCAAGATGTACTTTGCACCTTCCGGTAAATCCGTTCTGGTCGCCAGGTAGGTCTTCTATTTCAAATACATTATTTGGTGCTGTAGTTTCATTCATCCCAGTTCCTATTTCTCCAACCGACATAGACTGACCGGAATCGGAATTGCTGAAATCAAAAGTCGCATGGTGCTGCGCACAAATGCTTATCAGTTGGCTTAACGTTTGCTTTTGATCTTCACTGTATTCATTGCCTTGAAACTTGTCAATCAATGTTCTTACTAATCCTTGGTTTTCATTACTCCATCCGTTGGCTATAAAATATTCCATCAGTTCGGGATGGGCATTGAAGGCTGAATTCTGTTCGGCATTCAGCCCACTGGTGAAGGCAGTGTAGTTGTAGAAAAACAATTCTTCATCACCCAAAACACCTTCTAAGTCACGGGTATTTAATCCGGTAATAATATCGCCATCCTGAAACGGATTGTTGTTTCCGCTACCCGTACCACTTCCTCCTGAAGCTATAGTTGTGTTACCTCCAGTCTGATTCCCGCCGGAAAGTCCCTGTATACTACAGGACGAACCAATTAGCACCGATGTAGTGTGCGAAACAGTGGTAGTACCAAAGTTTCCGGTTAATTCGCCATTATCAACAGGAACAACATATTCCGTGGTAGTAGTCAGATAAATATCAATACACTGCATTTTGAGTTCTTCCAAAGGAACGCCATCTTTGATTAAAGGAATAAACTGTTTTTCTCTGGCTTGCTTTTGTTGTTCTGTTAAGGTTAAAGATTCGGCTTTCGTTAAGTCGTATTTTATCAAATAAACATCAAAACTGCCATTTTGTTTTTCATTAAAACAAATATTCTTAAGCTTGTCATCGGCGGTAGTTTTTAGTACCGGAAATGTGTAGGATTTAAGTCCGTCCTTTTCAATATAAAGTCCTTTTTGGTCGTCAAAATAGAGACCCGATTTTTCATCGAAAACTATTTTGGCATCACTACCATTTGTATTTAGTTTGTTCATTGACCTTATTTTATTTACAGTTTTGTTAAGCTCAGTATTTGACTTAGCAGTTACATCTTTCATCGAGAAAGGTTTTACAATTAGTTTTTCCTGTTTTGCTATATCTTTTTCAGCTTCACAGCTAGAAAATAAAACGCAAATAATACTTAAGCCCATAAGGGTATTTATTATATTTTTCATAATTTTGAAATGTTTATTAAACTTTTTAGACGATTGTTTTTTAACTCTGAGAGCCATTACATCCCGTAGTGGCTTTCTCTTTTTTAAACGGTTATTTATATATCATAAATTAATAATCTCCTTATTGTTAAAAAAGGATTTTTATATCGGTTAGTAAATTGTTTATGTCCTATTAAAACTAAACTAATGTTTTAAAGGTGTTCATTAAGACCGGAGGTGGTATTTGTCTTAATGAACTTTTGAATTGTTAATAATAAAATACATCATAAAAAACTTATAAATGTATTTTAAATCAAACCTAAATAAATTTTTACGTTTTTACAAATTTATTTTTAGATAAAATTAATCAAAACAAATAAAATCGTTGAAATACGCAAAAACTCTATTAAGCACATGTTTTTCAACATCTTTAAACAATTTTTATTGATAAAAAAACAAATTAAAACTGCTTAATTGATTGATAACAAATATTAGTTTGTGTTTGAATATCATAATTGGCAGTATATTAAGTTTGTAAACTTTATTACAATAGTGGGTAGGTAAATAAGTATCCTTTTTGCGTTAAGTTAACGTTTGACTAATGATTAATATTGATTTTTTAATTATTTGTTCTAAAATATATCATTGCAATAACTCCAAAAAGCATTGCAATGATTTATAAATCATTGCAATTAAAAAATTAATCTTCTGAAAACGTCTTCCAAATCATTATTATAAGTTCCTTCAAGTTTTAATTGCTTATCTGTTTTGCCTTCTGTCATATCCCATATTCTTGCATTTATGCCTAGCGAAATAAGATAGGATATTTTATTTAAGATTATATCAACTGCATTTTCGCTCATATCGGGAACAATTAGGACATTATGACCAATCAAAGGTTTTAATTTATCTTCTGTTAGCCCATTGATTCCTCCATAAGCGAGCCAAACATAGTGAGGAAATAAAATGTAGCCGATAATAGCTGTTTTTTCGCTTTCGGTTAATACAACTGTTTTAACTGCCTTAATCCTGTCATAAATCAAATGCTCTCCAAATAAACAATTGAAATAGCCATCTTCATTTTTGTATGGAACACTGAATTTATTTGTTCGTTTACCGTTTGTATCATAGTAGGCTATTTTTGCCTTTTGCACTTTTAAATCAGTATTTATACTCCAGAATATTATCCCACCATCTTTACTTGTCCCTAAAGCGTAAGTTTCCTTAGCGTCTTCCGTTTTTTCATCTCCGTAGGTCTGTCGTAAATATTTCAAAAGATTGCTTTCCGGCTCTTTTTTAAAATAATCCCAAATGACTGATTCATCAATATATTTTTGAGGGGTTTGTTTGCTTGGAGGGGTTACTTTTAGTTCGCTTTGGGGTTTGTCCGTAGGAATTAATAAAACAGATTCAAATCTACTCTCTAAATCGTTCCAATAATATTCATTTTTGTTGTCATCAATAAATATTGACGGTGGTAGTGTTGCTATTCCGCACGAATGACAATAACCAAATTTCTCATTAAGATTTTTGTAATTTACGAACTTACCATCTTTGTTGTTTCTATTGCAACAGGGGGTTGTTATTTTAAAGTTCCGCCTTACTTCAAAAATAAGCTCTATTTCTTTCCTTTGTAGCATCTTTTTGGATTTTGTTGTGCAACCTGCAACTCGCAACTTTTAATAAAAAGTCTGTTAGATATTGATTTTACTGGTATTTTGAAGATTTTACCGCTTAGTTTCAAGTTGCAGGTTGCATCAGGTTTTTATTCCGTTTCCTTGAAATAACTGATTTATTCACTCCGATAATGCTTAGATTTTTCATTGCAATAGGAAGATTCTGTTTTACGGTTTCGTCTCACTCCAAAAAACAGGTTCTAATTCTCTGTTTTATAGTTTTTTTAGATTTCTTCATGCAACCTGCAACTTGCAACTTTTAACAAAAAGCCTGTTAGACATTGATTTTACTGGTACTCCGAAGCTTTTACGGCTTAGTTTCAAGTTGCAGGTTGCATAAGTTGGTTATTCCATTTCCTTGAAATGGTCGATTTATTCATTCCGGTAATAGCTACTACATCCTTCTGACTGGCATTATTTTTTATCGCCAATCGGATAATATCATCTGCACTGGGAAGCTTCTCTTTTTTGGTAATATTTTCATCCAAAACAATCTTGAAGTTTGTAAAATAAAATTCAAGAATCAGTATTGCAATTTCAATGGTATCAACACTTATTTTATTCTGATAATCCTGCTTTTCAGAATTTAAAATCAAGTGTGTCAGAAGGCTTAATTTATGAATGTTAATCATCATTTTTGAAATATACTCTTTGGTCAAATCATTTGCAA
>CAMFLD010000260.1 GCA_945957245.1 uncultured Flavobacterium sp.
GAGAAGTACCTGCCCAAAATCAATCCGTTTTATTGGGTGTTTTTTATATGCTTTACTGTTTTGGGAGAAACATCTTCCGGCATGATTTCAGAAGTTTTGCATTTAGGTTATGGAGGAATGTCTATTTTATTTTTAATACCATTTCTCATTACAGTTTTCATTTCCCTATATTCTAAAACCCAAAGACTTCCTTTGTACTGGTCTGTAATTGTATTGGCCGGAATTTGCGGAACCAATCTTTCGCATTATTTAAGTCGGGACTTTTTTATGAATGTTATGCATTATTCACAGTTTCTGTCGTATTATTTTACTTCTGGTCTATTCATCTTAATTTTAGTCATAATATGCTACATTTGGAATGAAAGTCCCAAGACCTTTACGATTAGGGAATGGCTTAATAAACCCACAGAAATTATTTATTGGACAACGATTTTAATGGCGAGTGCTTTGGGAACATCACTTGTTGATGTTGTGGCTAATAATACACTTATGTGCTATGATGCAGGAACAGTACTTTTTTTACAGCTTCTAAGTTTGGCTATTGCTATGGTATATTTAACCAAAGTATCCAGGTCATTGTTGTTTTGGATAGGTATAATTCTAACGCATCCTGTTGGAGTAAATGCAGGAGATTTTTTGTCACAACCCGTATGGTTGGGTTTGGGAAATCTTAAAGCTACTTTACTCCTACTGATAGTAGCTATAATTGCTATTATAATTGAAAGACAGATACCTAAAAAACCGGTAAAGAGTTTTACAAATCCACATAAAATATATCCATATCACTATTTTTAATATGATTACTATGAATTGGGAACAGCTTTTGTCATTAAAACGTCAGGGAGATACCAGCAAACGCTTACGTATTGAACAAGATGATACCCGACTTGGTTTCGAGGTAGATTATGACCGTATTATATTTTCATCAGCTTTTAGAAGCCTCCAGGATAAAACTCAGGTAATTCCATTGTCCAAAACCGATTTTGTCCATACCCGGCTTACGCATAGTCTTGAAGTATCGGTTGTAGGACGCTCAATAGGAAGGCTCGTTGGGAAAAAAATCATCGAAAAATACCCACACCTGAGCGAAGTACATGGTTATCACATGAATGATTTTGGTGCAATAGTAGCTGCTGCTGCTTTGGCACATGACATTGGTAATCCTCCTTTTGGACATTCCGGGGAGAAAGCAATTGGGGAGTATTTTTCCATAGGGGAAGGCCAAAAGTTCAAAGAGCAGCTAACCGACAAGCAATGGCAGGATTTAATTGATTTTGAAGGAAATGCCAATGGTTTTTCTGTGCTTACCAGTTCAAGGCCCGGTATAGAAGGAGGCCTAAGGTTGTCTTATGCTACTTTAGGCGCTTTTACTAAATATCCAAAAGAAAGTCTTCCTAAAAAACCAACTAAAAATATTTCAGATAAGAAATATGGCTTCTTCCAATCCGATAAGGAATTCTTTAAAGAAGTAGCCGAAGAACTCGGAATGATTCCTAATAAATCGGGAGATGATATCGGCTACCACCGCCATCCTCTGGCATTTCTGGTAGAAGCGGCAGATGATATCTGCTACACAATAATCGATTTTGAAGACGGAATAAACTTAGGCCTGGTTTCAGAAGATTTTGCCCTTGAATATTTAATTAAACTGGTTAAGGATACTATTGATGCAGCGAAGTATCAAACACTGACTACCAAGGAAGACCGCATCAGTTATCTGAGGGCTTTGGCAATTGGAAACCTTATCAATGATGTGGTTAGGGTATTTATTGAAAATGAAGAAGCCATTCTGAAAGGGGAATTCCATTTTGCACTTACGGATAAAAGCCGTTACAAAGCTCAAATGGATGATATTATTAAACTAAGCGTAAAGAACATTTACCAAAGCAGAGAAGTAATTGAAAAAGAGCTGTCCGGTTATCAGATCATCAATAATCTGTTGGACAAATTCATCACAGCTTACAACCATCAGCATGAAGGAAAAGCCACAAATTACGATAAATTATTGTTGAAGATTTTACCGGAAAAACATAATCTGGAAAAAGAAACTTTATACGACCGATTGTTACACATCTGCCATTTTATATCGATGCTTACTGATGGAAAAGCGGTTCTTTTTAATAAAATAGTTACAGCTTAAATTTAACAGGACTTTTTATTCGTCATCGCTTTCTTCCAGCAAGCCCGAAAACAGTGATTTCAGGCCTTCTGCATCAATATTACAGAGTTGTTGTAATTCATCAACGGTTCCATGTTCTATGAAGTAATCAGGTACACCGCAGAGGAAAATTTCATTTACATAATCGTTCTTGGCGGCGAACTCAAGTACTGCACTTCCAAATCCTCCTGTAGTTACACCATCTTCTACGGTAATTATCGTTGAAAATTTATCACATATTTTGTGGAGTTTCTTCTCATCCAATGGTTTTACAAATCCAAAATGATAATGGGCAAAATGCTTTTCAGTGTCTTCAATATCATTTAGGGCGGCAATTACATTGTCGGCTATGGTTCCGGTAGAAAGGATGGCCACTTCTTTTCCTTTTTTAAGTTTTTTGGCTTTGCCAATTTCAATTTTCTGAAAATCGGAAGGGAATTTCCAGTTCGGGTTTTTGCCCCTTCCACGTGGGTAACGTATGGCTATCGGATGCTTTAATCCCAGTGAAGCGGTATATAAAATATTCTGAAGTTCTATTTCATCTTTTGGTGCATGAATTATCATGTTGGGGATGCACCGAAGGTAGGCCAAATCAAAAACACCATGATGTGTGGCTCCGTCTTCACCGACTAATCCGGCGCGATCCAGACAGAAAATCACAGGTAGATTTTGCAGCGCCACATCATGTATAACCTGATCGTAGGCACGCTGTAAGAACGTGGAGTAGATATTACAAAAAACAACCATTCCCTGCGTAGCCATTCCGGCTGCCAGTGTTACTGCATGCTGTTCGGCAATTCCAACATCAAAAGCTCTTTTTGGGAAAGCCTCCATCATAAATTTCATCGAACTTCCGCTAGGCATAGCCGGAGTGATGCCAATAATTTTTTCATTGGTTTGAGCCAGCTCTACAAGTGTAAGCCCAAAAACGTCCTGATATTTTGGAGGTAAATGCTCTGTAGAGGATTTAATCAGTTCGCCAGTTGCAGCATCAAATTTACCCGGAGCATGGTATTTTACCTGATCTTCTTCAGCCTGAAGCAATCCTTTACCTTTGGTGGTTATGATATGTAAAAACTTAGGGCCTTTTACTTGTTTAAGGCGCTCCAATTCTTTAATTAAAACCGGAAGGTCATGGCCGTCTATAGGACCGGTATAATCAAAATTGAGCGACTTGATCATATTGTTTTCCTTTGGATTTTTGCCTTCCTTAACGGCAGTCAGATAATCTTTTAGGGCGCCAACGCTTGGATCAATCCCGATAGCGTTATCATTTAAAATAACCAATAAATCGGCGTCAGTTACACCGGCATGGTTTAAGCCTTCAAAAGCCATTCCGCTTGCTATAGATGCATCGCCAATAACGGCAATATGGTGTTTGTTTTCTCCTTTGAGATTTGAAGCAATAGCCATTCCCAATGCAGCAGAAATAGCCGTAGAAGAATGCCCGACGCCAAAAGTATCATAGGCACTTTCGCTACGTTTTGGAAAGCCTGAAATCCCGCCTAATTGACGATTGGTGTTGAATTTTTTCCTTCTTTCCGTCAGGATTTTATGCCCGTAAGCCTGATGCCCAACGTCCCAAACTAATAAGTCGTTTGGAGTGTCAAACACATAATGCAGAGCAATGGTTAACTCAACCACGCCCAAAGAAGCACCCAAATGACCTTCCTTTACCGATACAATATCGATAATGAATTCCCGTAACTCTTTAGCCAGTTCCGGTAATTGCGAAACGTCAAGTTTTCTCAGGTCTTTGGGGTTGTTGATATGTGAAAGAAGTGTGCTTTTCATAGTAATAAAAAGCAAATTTACGGTATTAAATTGAAATTACTGTGCTGTTATTTTTATGGGAAATGAATATCTGACCCGTACCTTTTCTCCTTTTATTTCACCTGGAATCCATTTAGGACATGATTTTAAAACTTTCAAAACTTCTGCATCCATTCTTTCATTTATCCCGCGAAGGATTTTCACATCAGATAAACTACCATCGGTATTGATTATGAATGAAGCAAATATTCTTTTAGTAATGCTTTCATCTCCTTTCGGAATTTTTAAATTGTGTTTGATGTATTCATAAAATTCCCAATTTCCTTTTGGATATTCAGGTTGTTTTTCAACTTCATTGAGGTTGTAAATATCTTTTCCCTCCGATTTAAGGTTTACTATTTTTGGGTCTATCGCGACAAGCCCGCTTGTAACTATTTGAGGAGCTATTTTTGAATCATTTGCAGCTTTGGCGTTACTATGCTCTGCGCATTCTATAGCGCTCGGGTTTTTCATTGTTTTGTTGGGCGTGTAAACTGTATCTCCCGTGAGATGTTCTTCTTTTTCTATCACTTTTCTAGGCAATGGCAATCCAATAGTTCTTACTACTTTTGTAGAATCTATCAATTTCACACTGTCTATTTTTTGTTTGTCGCCGTTAGAATTCTGGCAGCTAAATAAAGTGGTTCCCATACAAACCAATAATGCCAGTAAAAACATTTTATGAAACTGAACTTGTGAAAATAAAACAGTTCTTGGAATTTGGATAATTATTGAATCTAATTGCTCATTTTTAAATCTACCGCAAACACTCTTTCCATAATTTTTAATAAAAAACTCCTGAATTTCGAGGGCTTTCATATTGGTAAAATCTACCACGCTT
>CAMFLD010000261.1 GCA_945957245.1 uncultured Flavobacterium sp.
CCTTAATTGCGCAGCATAGATCCCGTATCAGTTTTTTCAGTTTCATCGGATGTTTTTTAACTTTTATTCCTAATGTCTTCGGCCATTGCCGCAATGCCTTTGCGTATGTCTCCATCAAACTTTGTAGCGTATTCCATCAGCTTTACCTTCTCTGTTTGTTCGGTAGTGTATGCGAGGTATTCTTCAAGACTTACTTCTGTCCGGTAAACCTTACTCATCATACCACCCAGGCTGATGAATACTTCTTTATATTTCTTAGCGGGATCATTGGACTTATTGACCGAGAGTACCAATGCTTTTTCTTTTTCCGTTAGCCCCAATAGTTCTTGTATCTGATCAAATTTGTTCTGGTACTTGCTTTGGTCGAGCAGGATTTTGCAATCACTATTATTGATGATGGCTTGCTTTACCACCGGAGAAGAAATGATGTCTTCTACTTCCTGCGTTACCACGATTGCTTCGCCGAAGAATTTGCGGACTGTTTTGAACAGATATTTGATGTATTCGGCAAAGCCTTCTTTCATTAAGGCTTTCCAGGCTTCTTCTATCAATATCATTTTGCGGATGCCTTTCATCTTCCGCATTTTGTTGATGAAGACCTCCATGATGATAATGGTTACCACCGGAAACAGGATAGGGTGATCCTTAATGTTGTCCAGTTCAAACACGATAAACCTTTCCTGCAACAAATTCAGGTTTTCGGTAGCGTTCAGCAGGTAATCAAATTCGCCGCCTTCGTAGTAAGGGCGCAGCACATAGAGAAAGTTGTCTATATCGAAATCCTTTTCTTTTACCCTGTCACCCTCCAGCACCTGCGTGTATTCATCGCGCAGAAAAGCATAGAAACTGTTGAAACAGGGAAATACAGCCGCATTTTTTTCCAGATAACTGTAATAACCGCCAATGGCATTTGACAGGGCAACGTATTCGCTCCGCTTGAATGCCTCATCGTCCTTCTTCCACAGTGCCAGAAGCAGTGTTTTGATACTTTCTTTCTTTTCGGTATCAAGGCTATCGCCCTCGCCTATGTAAAAGGGATTGAAGCGGATGGGATTGTCTTCGCTGTAAGTGAAGTAATAGCCCTTCACCATGTCGCAAAGTCCTTTATAACTATGTCCCACATCCACCAGTACGATATGCGTACCTTGCTCATAATAGCTGCGTACCATGTGGTTGGTGAAAAATGATTTGCCGCTACCGGAAGGCCCAAGTATAAATTTGTTCCTGTTTGTGCAGATGCCCATTTTCATAGGCTCGTCGCTGATGTCCACATGAACGGGCTTGCCTGTAAGCCGGTCGCCCATGCGAATACCTACCGGACTTAAAGAAGATCGGTAGCCGGTTTCGAGGTTTAGGAAGCAGGTTCCCTGTTCCGCGAACGTATCAAACGTATCATTCATCGGGAAGTCTGCGGCATTCCCAGGAATGCCCGCCCAAAATATCTGCGGAGCGCCAATGGTTTCCTGTTTGGCTACTGCATCCATCTGTGCCAGTGCAGAGGATACCATATTCTTCAGGTCTTTGAGTTCCTCTTTATTGTCTGTCCATACAAGCACGTTGAAATGCGCCTTGACCGGCAACCGTTGCTGACTGATGGCTTCATTCAGAAAATCGTTGGTAGCATCCCTTGCAATTAAATTCTCCCTGCTGTATGCAGAAAGGGATTGCAGCCTCAGCCTTTTACTCTCCAGTTTTTGGATGGTTTTCTGTGCATCTTCTATAAAGATGTATTGATTGTAGATGTGATTGCAGGGCAAAAGCTGGCCTAACGTAGAAGCAAACCCGACACTGAACTTCGTTTTGTCTGTACTGTATTTATCGTAATTGATGCGGCTGCCGCATAGTGCAGGAAGATCTATTGCATCGCCCAGCGTATATAACTGGCAATATTTATCGCCCACACGCATCGCTTCATCAAAAACGATATCGCCCATCAGGAAACTATCATTTTGCTCAGACAGGTAGCAATACTGTTCTACCAATCCCATTTTGCGGCTATGGCTGCGCAGCTCCTTTTCTCTTAATCTTGTTAGCTTCACAAACCCGCTATCTTCCATGATCCGCTTGAATTGTCCCGTACTGTCCAGAAAGTCCTGTAGCATCTGCGGCCTCAAAGTTTCTTCTGGCACTATGGATTTCCGCAGGAGACTTGAAAACATCGAACTGGCTGTTTTCCGGCCTTCCGGCTTTTTGGTAAGCATGATGTAGCAGGTATGAGCGAGAAAAGGACGTTCATTAAAGAACCGTTCGCTGGCCCGGCTAAGGAAACTGGTATCGTCTTTTGAGAAGTCGGGTTTATGACTGCTTTCTAAAAACCAATCCTGTTTGTGGAATACACTAAATTTGGGAAGCAGCTTAATTGCTTTTATCCATGCCTGGTGAAAGGCTTCATATTCCTGATCGGAAAGGGTAAATATTTCGGGCAGGTCTGCCTTAAAAACAACTGTCACGTCGCCTTGCTTACTCAGGATGCAGTCATGCTCCACATCCATGATCGGTAATATATCATCCAACACTTTTTCCATCTCACTTTATTTTACCTGTTATCACTTACTGCACTCTGGCAGCGCTATGTCATAGCTTCGGCCCTCTGCGTTGCCGTTTTTGGCTTTTTTGTTCTTTGTCTGTTTGCTTGATTTGATTTTGTTGCTTATGCTGTTTGTTAATATTCTCTTGTATTGTTGCTTCGATACCGGTTTCCTTCCAATCAACCATCTTTGCCTCGAAATGAGATTTTACATTGGTTTCTTTTAATCCGTATGTTTCATCCCAGCCACCTTTCCGGTTATATCCTATGGGGTCTAATGCGCTTTCGTGAGGAAACGAAATAACGATAAGGTCTTTGGGAATAGACGTGATATTATCGTGGTCCAGATCCTGAAATTCATGCGTCTTTGGATTGTAAGGAATGGTGTAAACTTTACGGTCATCATCATAGAAATGATCAATCTGGCTGAACACAATTCCTTTGGAAAGAAAATCGTCTTTAGGACGAAGCATGTCCATGCGGATATCAACAAAGAAGGTGTGACCGGCAATATCTACAGTCGGCAGTTGTCCCATCAACCTTCTTCCAAGTGCCTGCTGATCTACCATCAATGAAAAATCAGTTTTACCCTGCATCTCTTGAATGGAACAGCCATATTTTTCCGACATTCCAACAGGGTCAAGCTGTACCAACTCAGGTATTTTAACTGTTCTTACATCCGTATCATCACTGAACAGCATCGGTATGTTCTTTTCTTTTGGACTGTAGTCAAATACATATCCATCGCCTACATCCCGCATGTCTGACAGAGGTATTACGTTTTCAGGGTTTGCCTTTTCGCTAAGCTGTAGGTTAGCCGCATCAACCACAAAGTCGGTTCCTTCGATGCTATACACCGGCAATTCTCTTTTCATGATTGTTTTTCTTTAGTTCCTATAAAAATTTTTCGGCTCCGCGATTTGATGAGCTTCGGGACCTGCTTACGGGCAAGGGCTTTCATTAAGCCATACTCTCCATACTTATTGCTCATGGCGTAAATCTTCATGATGAGGAATGCTCCTGCGGATAGGATAATGCCGATACACAGGTATGTAGGCAAGCCGATGATATACATTACCGCAAATACAATAAGCAGGGCCACAACACCGCCGCCCAGATACCATATATACTGCGCTTTCAAACCCTTGAACTCTATGCTCTGGTTAATTCCCTTGTTGATCTGATAGACACTATTTGCCATAACCATTTCCTTTAATTGGTTTATAATCTTATTCTGCTTCGGGGACGTTCGGCCATTTGTTGTGTGGCAAGTATTACGTCCTTCGGAACAGTTTGTCCATTGAGTTTTTCGTTAATTTGAATGACAGGTACTTCACTCACTTCGCCCGGCTGGTTTTCTGCTACCTGTTGCTGCTTCAGTTGGTTTTCCTGTATTTTAATGGCTATCTGCCTTTCCAGATTAGCCAGTTCGCTTTTCATTTGCGACAATTCGACCTCCTGTAAAAAAGGCTTCGTAGTAAGCTGTTCCAGTTTCGGGATAGCTGTAGTCAGGTCGGCCAATGTATGTTCGTATTTATCTTTCAGGCTTTCAACCCGGTCAATGGCATTAAGGAAATGTCTTGCGGCCAGCTTAGGATTATCTGTATTTGGAAGGCCATTATTATAGGTGTATTTAATGCCCTCATTGTCCCTTTGGGCATAGAAGCTATTGGAGTAGCGGTACTCAAAAACGCCATTTTCTTCGTAGGCATCCTGTTGCCTGCGGATATACAGGTTGAAACCATATAATGTACCTACCTGTGCGGTATGCTCTCCAGCATCAGTTGGTTTCCAGTCCTGGTACAGTTTGATAATATGCTTGCCGATAGCTTCGCTATCTGATGAACTGATGTTATCCAGTTTAATGAGATTGACCTTCACACCGTCCTTATCCAGTTGAAGGACGCTTTTATAGGCTGTTTCATCTGCCCGCAACTTGTCCAGTGTTTTGACTGTAGAAGCCTGCTCGTTTTGCAAGGTTTCCAACTGGTATTTGTTACGGGACACTTCCCTGAAATGAGATACTTTCAGGCTTTCCATTACAGCTATTTTCTTTTCCAGCTTTGATTTTTCTAACAGCGATGTATCACCGGAGAGAATAGCGATGTATTCGGAGAAATTCATCCCGCTCTTTTCATCAATTGCGCCTTCATCAATAGTGCGGACATTCAGCTCACAATTTTTCATTTGCGAAATGAACGTCTGTTTATTTTTCAAGAGGTTGAATTTGTAATTATCAAGCGACTGCTCCACGGCATATACATA
>CAMFLD010000262.1 GCA_945957245.1 uncultured Flavobacterium sp.
AGAGTCGGGTTTTTTGTTATCTTAAGAAAACATCAGCTACCAGTTTTCTGATTTCTTCTTTTTATCCATGAATTCTGTTAGGTTTTTGGCCAAATCATTAAAAAGATTCTGATAAGCCGCAGGCACATCTTCTTTATACTTTTTGATAGACCCATCCTTATTGTAATACTCTGAAAAATCATTCAGGTCGTGTGTTATTACATTGGTTGAATTGTTTGGCTTTTCACTCAATCCGACTGCGGAAAATTTGAATTTCCCGTCCTTAAACGAAATCTCAATCGTGAATGTTGCCTGAGTACAAACCGTTGTACCTCCCGCTTTACTGCAAAGGAAGTTCTCTTTCGTTCCTTCAATTACCATCTTTTCGTTCTCTTCAGAAGAAATTACTTTGTATCCTTTTTTCGCATTTTCTTTTACCCATGCTACAGCACCTTTATAAGTATCTTTGGCCGAACCTTCATAATTAACCACAATAAAATCAGTTAATCCCTCTTTTGAAAACACAAAAGTATTGTCTTGAGCCAATGCTGATGCCGTCATAAATGCCATCAACAGTATTAGTTTTAGTTTCATATAATGTTTATATTTTTAATTATTACTTAGGGCTGGTAGCTATTACAAACTTGAGTTTGTTTTTGACTCCTATCTGCAATACATCTACTAAATCCTGTACCTGCATGGTAGCAGGAATCCTGATTACAACGGTCTGGTCTTTTGCCGGATCCATTTTTGACAACAATTTATCTTCCAACTGTCCAAAATCAACTTCTTCTTTATCAACAAAAAACCTTTTGTCTTCGGTGACTGAAAGCGTGATTAACTGTTTGTTGGTTTTCTCATTGGTCTTTGATTTTGGCAATGTCATTCGAATAACATTTGGGTTAGCCAAAGTTGAAATAATGAGGAAAAACAACAACAGGAAGAACATGATGTCGCTCAAAGAGGATGTGGCGACTTCCGCATGAAATCGTTTATTTCGCTTTATTTGCATGGTTTGGTCTTTGAATGATATTTACAAATTCTAGCACTTGTTTTTGAATCGACAATGCAAAAGCATCAATTCTTCCATTAAAAAGGTGGTAGGCACTATAGGCAATAATACCTACAATAAGTCCGGCACCACTACTAATCATTTTTTCGTATAATCCTCCAGATATATTTCCGATACTGATATCTTCTGTTACAGAAATACTATAGAAGATCTTGATAACTCCCGAAATAGTACCGATAAATCCAAGTGTTGGCGCAATACCTGCAATCAATCCTAATTGCCCTAATTTCTTTTCCATATAGCCAATTTCAATATTGGCGGCACGCTCCATGTTTCCTTCAATTTCATTGATATGTCTTCCGATGGTTAGCACTCCTTCTTTAATCACATTTCCCTGAGCGTTGCCACTTCTTTCAGCTGCATTTACGGCCAATTCAATATTAGCATTATTAAGATGATTACGAATATCCTTCATCAGATGCTCATCTATTTTAGCTGCTTTATGAATGTATAGATAGCGTTCAAAAATGACATAAAGTGTATAGAAAAGCAAGATTGCGATTGGGATTAGGAAAATCCCTCCTTTGAAAATAAATTCGAGAACTGAAACTTCCTTTGTTAGAGCGGCATTAGCTTTATCTACTGCCGGAAGGGCTTTGGCTAAAGTGTCGGCTGGTGCCTGCAAAAATGTAATCATCATATTTATTTGTTTTTTTTCTATTAATTATGAAAATAATTTCAATTTTGTATTTCTAAAATACGCTTCACAATATAAACGAAAAAAATTGTACAAAAGTATTCCCCGCCACAAATTTTTCCTAAAATTATGAACTACAAAGAAACATTGGATTGGATGTTTAACAAATTGCCGATGTACCAAACACAAGGTGCTACAGCCTATCGAAAAGACATCACCAATACCGTTTTACTGGCCAGGCACTTAGGCAATCCTGAAGCCCAGCTTAACTGCATCCATGTAGCCGGAACCAATGGCAAAGGCTCTACTTCGCATCTGTTAGCGTCAATTTTACAAGAAGCCGGATATAAAGTTGGATTGTATACCTCGCCCCATTTAAAAGACTATCGGGAACGTATTGCCATTAACGGGGAATACATTTCTGAGGAATATGTCTGTGATTTCATTGAGAGGAACAAAACGTTTTTTGAAGCTAATAATTTGAGTTTTTTTGAAATGACGGTTGGCTTGGCTTTTGATTATTTTGCTCATTCCGCAACAGATATCAATATTATTGAAGTTGGCATGGGAGGCCGACTGGATTCCACTAATATTATTACTCCGCTGGTATCCGTTATTACGAATATTGGTTTGGACCACACTCAATTTCTGGGAGATACTTTAGAAGCTATTGCCGGGGAAAAAGCCGGAATCATCAAAGCGGGTGTTCCTGTGGTCATAGGCGAATATGTTCAAGAAACAAAACCTGTTTTCCTCAACAAGGCTAAAGAAATGAATTCTGAAATTTATTTTGCTTCTGATATTATTGGGACTACTTATCCTGCTGGTTTAATTGGAGATTATCAGGAGCAAAATAAAAAAACTGTGATACAAACTATTCGGATTTTACAACAACAAGGGAAATACATTATAACTGAAGATGATATAAAAACCGGATTCCTTAATGTGATTAAAAACACCCATTTGCAGGGAAGATGGCAACAATTGGGCAACAATCCGAAAATAATCTGCGATACGGCTCATAATTCGCACGGGTTGAAAATTACGCTACATCAACTTGAAAAGGAGAATTTCAGGAAACTTCATATTGTTTTGGGGGTAGTTAATGACAAAAATCTGGATGAAATAATGCCTTTGTTTCCCAAAGAAGCAAAATATTATTTTTGTAAACCGGATATTCCACGTGGGCTGGATGCAGAAATTTTACAGAAAAAGGCAGCTGGCTTCGACCTTGTCGGTCAAACATTCCATTCAGTTTCAAATGCTTACCAAGCCGCCAAAGAAAATGCAGATTCGAAAGACCTGATTTATGTTGGAGGCAGCACTTTTGTTGTTGCAGAAATTTTATAATTTTTTTGATTTAATATTTGCAGATATAAAAAAGTGTGCTATATTTGCACTCGCAATCAAGCACAAGACGGGTGATTAGCTCAGTTGGTTCAGAGCATCTCGTTTACACCGAGAGGGTCGGGGGTTCGAATCCCTCATTACCCACAAAAAACCGAAACATAAGTTTCGGTTTTTTTTATTTTATGACAGTGTCAAAAGTTTACTTTTGTAAGCCGTTAGAATACAAAAGGGATCGATCAGTTTAATCCAGCTAAAAAGAAAAAGCTAAGTTCTTAATCCCTGAAGCCCTTCTGGCTTTTTACTACCATCAAATCCATCAAAATACCTTAAAATTTAAAACTAATCGTCCTTGATAGCCCCGACAGGAATGGCATCCTTTTTATTGTTTATTGAAAATCCCTGTCAATATCTATTCCCGGAACTAACAATAAAAAGATATAATGGATGGCGGGAGGATGCGTGAAACAATGCTATAGGTTGTGCTACTTATTTTTACAAAAATACCAATCGGTATATTTTTTTATTTATATTTGTGAAACATTAACTTCATTAAAATGTCAAAGGCTGAACGCACCCGCCAGTTTATAATTGAAAAAACCGCACCGGTATTCAATGCAAAAGGGTATGCCGGCACTTCTATAAACGACCTTACTGAAGCAACCGGATTGACCAAAGGAAGTATCTATGGCAATTTTGAAAATAAGGACGAAGTGGCTCTTGCGGCTTTTGATTACAATTTTGAACGCATCGTAACTTATATTAAGAGTAAAATGGATGAACGTACTGGCTCTATTGAGAAACTACTCGTTTATCCTGAGGTTTATCGCAACTTCATCAAACTACCCATTTTATATACAGGTTGCCCGATAAACAATACTGCGGCCGAATCGGATGATACGCATCCTTTATTGAAGGAAAAAGTAGCAAAGGCATTAAGTTATTGGCGTGAACGGTTGGAAAACAGATTGCTGATTGGAATTGAAAATGGGGAAATCCGTGAAGATTTAGACGTTAACGAATTTGTTTCGGTTTTCATTTCGCTGATTCAGGGCAGTGTTATTCAGGTAAAAGTTACCGGAAAATTGGCACCGCTGAATGCTACTATGGATTATCTGGAAACCATGATAAAAGGACTTAAAAAGTAATTTTTTTTAATCAATAATATACCGATTGGTATTTTTTAATTTAATACAACCTAAAAATGAAAACAAAATTCAAATTATTATCATTAGCCATAGGGCTATTTGCTTTAACTGCAAATGCACAGGTAACCAAAACAATTGGAGGATTCGGACATATAGAAAGCGTATCTTCAGATGGAAAATACCTTTATGCCGGAGATATTGGCAAGGAATTGAATCCTACAGCCAAAGATGGAGACGGACAAATTATTAAGCTTGATAAAAAAGGAAATGTAGTTGACGCTGCTTTTTCTAAAGAAAAATTAAATGCTCCAAAAGGACTTGCCATTAACAAAGGAATCTTGTTTGCGGCAGATGTTGACCGGATTGTAGCATTAGATCTTGCTACAGGCGCTAAATTATATGAGATTGATTTTGGTAAAGACACTTCATTCCTAAATGATATTGCAGTATGGGACAACAATACATTGTATGTTTCGGCCACAGATAAAAGTAAATTATTTAAAGTAAATCTGGCCGATAAAAGCTACAACGAAGTAGCAACCGATACCACTATTGCCGGCATTAACGGATTGTATTGTACGAACAAAGGAAGCAGGCTGTATGTGAA
>CAMFLD010000263.1 GCA_945957245.1 uncultured Flavobacterium sp.
ATCTTCTACTTTTTTGAATAGCACACAAGCATTGTGTCCGCCAAAACCAAAAGTATTACTCATAGCCACTTTAATATCTCTTTTTTGAGCTTTGTTTAGAGTCAAGTTTAAGCTTGGGTCAATGTTTTCATCAACAACTTCATGATTGATAGTTGGAGGCACAATTCCGTATTTCATGGCTAATATAGAAGCAATTGCTTCAATAGCACCGGCGGCACCCAGCAGGTGGCCAGTCATGGATTTGGTAGAATTGATATTGATGTTTTTGGCATGGTCACCAAATACAGCACTGATCGCCTTTAATTCGGCAACATCACCAAGCGGAGTTGAAGTTCCGTGTGTATTGATATGGTCAACTTCTTCCGGTTTCATTCCGGCATCGTTAAGGCAGTTTTGCATTACGGCAATAACTCCAATACCATCCGGGTGCGGAGCGGTTAAGTGATACGCATCAGAAGACATTCCGCCACCACCTATTTCGCAGTATATTTTTGCACCACGGGCTTTAGCATGCTCATACTCTTCAAGTACAAGTGCACCGGCACCTTCACCTAGCACGAAACCATCACGGGTAGCATCAAATGGTCTTGAAGCCGTTTCCGGGCTTTCGTTTCTTGTAGATAAGGCCTGCATGGAATTAAATCCACCCATTCCGGCAATGGTAACTGCAGCTTCTGAACCGCCCGATATGATAACATCACACATTCCTAAACGAATGTAGTTGAAGGCATCAATAAGCGCATTTGCAGAAGAAGCACAGGCAGAAACTGTGGTATAATTAGGCCCCATAAAACCGTTTCTCATCGAAATATGAGCCGGTGCAATATCGGCAATCATCTTTGGGATAAAGAAAGGATTAAAACGAGGAGTTCCATCGCCTTGGGCATAACTGATAACTTCCTCCTGAAAGGTTTCTAATCCGCCAATTCCGGCTCCCCAAATTACACCCACTCTTTGTTTGTTGATATTAGTATCGTTAATGCCGGCATCTTTGATTGCTTCTTCGCTAGCAGCAATAGCATATTGGGCAAATTTGTCCATTCTGCGGGCTTCCTTACGATCCATATAATTCTCGATGTTGAAGTTTTTTACTTCACAAGCGAATTTGGTTTTATGCTTTTCAGTGTCATAGTAAGTTATTAGAGCAGCACCACTTTTCCCATTTACCAGGGCATCCCAGTATTCTTCGATAGAATTTCCAATAGGTGTTAGGGCACCTAAACCTGTTACAACTACTCGCTTTAACGCCATAATTTATTTTTTACAATTGTATTTAAACAAATAATACCCATGTTTTCTTCAAATACAATCATTAAAGAGACAAGGGTATTTCAATATTATTAAGATTGAATTTCAATCCGTGTTTTACTTTAAGTAAAAATAATAAAAATCCGTGAAACCAGACAAGGATTCACGGATTCGTAGTTATTATTTTTTTGCTTCTTCGATGTAAGAAATAGCTTGACCTACAGTAGCAATGTTTTCAGCTTGGTCGTCTGGAATTTGGATATCAAATTCTTTTTCGAACTCCATAATCAGCTCAACAGTGTCTAATGAATCAGCGCCTAAATCATTTGTGAAGCTTGCTTCTGTTACAACTTCGTTTTCATCAACGCCTAATTTGTCTACAATAATCGCTTTTACTCTTGATGCAATGTCTGACATAATTTCTAATTTTTAATTTTAAATTGTTGGCAAAAATAAAAAACTTTATTTTAAAACAACATTTTTGTTAGTAAATGTGATTACGAAAATAAAAAAATTATTTTAGATTCTTACAGATTGATAGTTTTAATTCGACATATTATTCTTTTTTTTGTACCTTAAATTTTTTAGTTACCAAATTGCCTTCAGGCGATTTCCTATTCCTTTAAAAGACAAGACAATCCTTGTATGAAAGAGATTTTACTTTTTGCTTCAGGCGCAGGTTCCAATGTTCAAAATATCATTCAGTACTTCGAAAAAAAAAATGATGTTAAGGTTGCGGCTGTCTTTACCAATAATCCCGAAGCCAAAGTTATCAGCATTGCCCAAAAACATCAGATACCAACGCTTATTTTCAACAAAGAGCAACTAACAGCTGGTTTTGTTTTAGATAAAATAAACCGTTTAAACCCCGATTTGATTGTATTGGCAGGTTTTCTTTGGAAAATGCCCGAAACTATTGTGATGGCTTATCCTAACAAAATCATTAACATTCATCCGGCATTGCTTCCCAAATATGGAGGAAAAGGAATGTACGGAATGAAAGTGCATCAAACGGTTTTGGATAATAAAGAAAAAGAGACCGGAATTACCATTCATTATGTAAACGAACACTATGACGAAGGAGAATTTATCTTCCAACAAAATGTGAATATTGAAGAATGCACCACTCCGGAAGAAATTGCAGTCAAAGTGCATCAATTGGAACACCAACATTTTCCACAAATAATCGAAAAAATATTAAAACAATAATGAGCCATCAAATCCATATATATACAGATGGCGCAGCCAAAGGCAACCCGGGAAATGGAGGGTATGGTGTTGTTATGGAATTGGTTGGAACCAATTATAAAAAGGAATTTTACGAAGGATTCCGACTTACTACAAACAACCGTATGGAATTACTGGCCGTTATTGTGGGGCTGGAAAAAATAACTAAACCCGGCATGAAAGTACTTGTAGTTTCCGATTCCAAATATGTGGTTGATGCTGTAGAAAAAAGATGGGTTTTTGGTTGGGAAAAGACAGGCTTCAAAGGCAAAAAGAATCCCGATTTGTGGATGCGTTTCTTAAAGATTTACCGCCAGCATCAGGTAGATTTCAAATGGATAAAAGGACATAATAACCATCCTCAAAACGAGCGTTGCGATCAGTTGGCTGTAATGGCTTCGGGTTTGCCTAATTTGTCGGTTGATGCTTTTTATGAAAAAGAAGAGCAAAAATTACTCTAGAACTTTTGTGGTTTCAAACGTAAAACTATCCAAAAATAAATCTTCCAAACAGCACCAGAATTATAAGGCTTTTACTGAAGCAGATTGTTTTTCTATTCAGTCTTTTATGAATTAGGTATTTGTAATTCATTAGCCTGTCGCTAAAAATCTTTTTAACGAGGAAAGGTGCAAAGTGTAAAGGTTTTATTATTTCGTTTGCCAACAGCAAAACGGATAACCCTTTTCGATTCCCTTCCAGCGCCAAAACAATCCAGCTGAAGTTTCTTTTATTCCTGATATAAGTACAAAGTTCGTCTACCTCATATTCTTTCCCATAACTGATAATGGGTTTTTGAACTTGCTTTGCAATGGCAATAATCCTTTTAAGCAAAGTGGTAGTAGATATTTTCAATATCCGGGCTGTGCTTCTGATGCCCACGCCTTCTTTGGTTAACTGAATAATGTTTTCGTTTGTATCAGGTTTGTAGGCATTGTAAAGATAATCAGCTGTCCATGTCTTATTGCAGGCTTTGCAAATAAACCTTTGATTTCCTGATTTTGTTTTACCATATTTCACAACTCTTTTGCATCCATCAACACATCTGATACACCTACTTTCGTTTAAAGCCATTTTATTCGATTTAAGACATTATATTATAAAAAAACAACCCGAAGGTTGTTTAATTTTTATAGTTATAAAATTATAAATTATTGATTTTCAAAAATGAGTTTATGTAAAAACAGACTATCAACACATCTGATACATTACCCATTACCATTTATTTTGGAAAGAGGTATAAATTTTGTTTTTATGATAATTAAAGCAAATGCCATTAAAATAAAACCCGAAAAAAATTCAAAATATGTGAACTCGTCAGGAAATAACAATTTAGTTGAATTTTTGTCTGTTATCATAGTAACTGTATCCTGTCCTGAAACTAAGTAACAAAACTTTTTTCCTGCTCTGACAATATATTTTTTTCCTTTATATTCTAGGGTACAAAAACCACCTCTTGATGATATGTTTTCACAATTTGTAGGAGCTTCCAAAATCTTAACTTTTACCTGAAAGCCACTTTTATAAACATTATAATCTATTATATTACCCCAAGATACCATGATTGAAATAAATAGAAGAAAAAGTGCTCCAAGAGGTAATAAGTTATACGATACTAATAATTTCAAATTCGACATATAATATATTAATTTTAATTGGTTCCATTTTTAATTGGTTCTTTAATTGCTTGTTGAGTAGCTGATTTAATAACTTCGTTAGCAACAGTCTTTACGTTTTTTTGATTTTTCAATATCTTCACTTCTTGCTTAGCAGCTTTTATAGTTGCAGCACGTGAAGCTCTATTAGCTCCAACTCGTTCTGCTCTTTTTGCAGCTTTTTCAGCAACCTTAATAGAATTATTCAATTTTGTTGTCTTAATTTTTGGAATTGGGAGATTGGATGCAACCATTTCAATTGCTAAATTTTTAGCATTTACGCCTTTATTAGTACCATTTTCGTATCCTTGCATAACAATTTCTCCCATACCCACTGTTGCAGTTGCTGCAACTGCTTTATAAACTTTTGCAGTAGCTCCAATTGCTTTTAAGGTTGAAATGCCTCCTGTTAATGCTCCTGTCACTGTAGATATAAGAATTTTACCGCCATCAACATTTGTTAAGGATGTCATTAAATCATTACCGTGTGCATAATTAGTTATGACTTGACTAGCATATTCAACCCCAGCTCCAATAAGAGCTCCCAAAATACAATTAGGACACCTGCCATCTGGGTCATCAAAACTAATAGGATTATTATAGCCGTATGCATATGGGTTTAAATTATCTACATTATATATCCCTCCAC
>CAMFLD010000264.1 GCA_945957245.1 uncultured Flavobacterium sp.
ACACTGCATATCGTCGGCAGCGTCAGATGTGTATAAGAGACAGGAGCAGCATTGCTGATGAAGTAAATGATTAGGAGCGGACGTGCAGTCTCTTACTCACTTATCCTCCCGCCATCCACTCCGCACGGCGGATGGTTCCTGTCGGGGCTAGGAGGGACGTTTGCTGCAAATTACCATGAATAAAAGAAGCAAAATCGCTCATTTGCCATCACAAAATCATAAGTTGAATAGTCCTGAAACAGAAAGCTATAAGATAATTTTTAGGTTTATTTTTTATTAATAAGTATAGTTATACAAGAATCTTTAAAATAAAACTTTTCAATGTTAAAATTTTGAAAATCAGTAATTAAAAAGATAATATAGATTAACTTTGATATAGAATATTAGAGATAATTGTTTTTAAGGAACAATCAAGGAAGATGTTCAGAAAAGGGGAAGCTAATCAGTAAAAGCAACCCTATTTATACAAACCTTACTGCGCTTAAACGATAGCCGTAAAAGTAAATTATCCTTTTGCAGTTGGTAGGAAACCAGCAAATTCAAATAACAAAACAGCAACTGAACTGTTAAAAGCAAAAGTGGGTTATGGTTAAAAAAGTAAGATTGTGTAGGAAATCCGTCTCGCTCAAAACGAGACGGATTTTTTGTTTCTTCAGTAAATTCTCTTCCATTATGTTTGTTAGAGTGTAAACAGCCATTAAAAGCAAACTAAAAGATAATCAGGGATTATGCCTTACTTTTATTAAGATTACTGTTCCTGTAACTGAAACCAAAATAAATGGTAAGCCCAATAACAAGCCAACACGTAAAGTAAATCCAGTTCCAAACACTCAATTCAGCCATCATATATAAGCAGCAAACTAATCCAAGTAACGGGATTAAGGAAAGATTCTGCCTGAATGACCAAACAGCAAAACATACAAGCGATATTAAGAATATCCACATTGGGATTTTATGTTTAAAAAGGCTAAATCCGCTTTCGTATTTCAAGGAATCATTTATAGGCATATTATCTACAACTTGTTTGTAAGTAGCTTTATTATCATTAAACTCACTCAATAATTTCTCTACATCACGGGTATCGGCATTGGGTTTAAGCGAAGTAAGATAAGTATATACTTTTTGGCTTTCATCGTTTTTCAAAGAAGTCACAATATCAGCCGGAGCCTTAATCTGTTTTTCATTAGTAAGGAAATCCATAGTGGATTGCCTGTTTACCGTAAAAGCTATTCCAATACCAATAGCCATCAGCAAAGGGAAAACATATTTTGAATTAATGTAAGGCGTTTTAAATTTTCCTCTGGGAATGTCAGGCTTATTTTGAAGTACCAATACACCGGCACAAACCAATACAAATGCAAATAATGTCCCGATGCTGCATAAATCGGTGACCATGGTCAGATTTAGAAATAGGGCAGGAATAGCCACTACAAATCCGGTTACTATGGTGGCATAAGAAGGTGTTTGGTATTTTGGATGTACTTTTGAAAACCTTTTAGGCAACAAACCGTCACGGCTCATACTCATCCAAATACGAGGTTGTCCCATTTGGAAAACCAATAATACACTGGCCATTGCTACAACCGCACTCACGGCTATAATTCCGGACATCCATTTGAGGTTAAGTTTATTAAATACAAACGCTAACGGATCGCCTACATTTAGATCGGAATACTTAACCATTCCGGTAAGTACCAGCGCTATGATAACATACAGGACGGTACAAATTACAATCGCCCACATCATACCACGAGGCAAATCACGTTGGGGGTTTTTGCATTCTTCCGCCGTTGTAGAAATGGCGTCAAAACCTATATAAGCAAAGAAAACGGCCGAAACTCCTTTTAATATTCCTCCAATTCCATTTGGAGTAAACGGATGCCAGTTGGCCGTATCAACATAAAATATTCCAACAGCAATCACCAAAAGAATGATACACAACTTTACAGCAACCATCAGGTTACTGGCATTGCGGGATTCCTTCATGCCTCGATAAACCAAATAAGTTATGATAATTATAATGAAAAGAGCAGGTAAATCTGCCACAAAATGAAATGACCCAATAGTGGGCGATGTTGTCCAGGCCGTGTAAGCATGCTGGACACTTTCTGAAAGGTTTTCAAAAGATTTACCACTTTTCATAAGCGCTGTAGCGTCTTTAAAACCGTTGGAAGCCGTAAGGTAATCCATCTGAACCCATTGAGGGAGCTTTATCCCTCCGCTTTCCAGCAGCCCGGTAAAATAATCACTCCAGGAAATAGCCACTGTAATATTTCCAATAGCATATTCCATGATCAGCGCCCATCCAATAATCCAGGCGATAATTTCTCCAAAAGCAACATAAGAATACGTATAAGCACTACCCGAAACAGGTACCATTGAGGCAAATTCGGCATAAGCAAAAGCAGCAAAACCACAGGCAACAGCTGTAAAAATGAAAAGGAAAATTACACCGGGGCCACCATCCGCACTGGCTTTCCCTATGGTGCTAAATATTCCGGCTCCAATAATGGCTGCAATTCCAAAAGCAGTCAAATCACGTGTAGTCAGGTGTTTGCCCAGAGCCTGATGTCCTTCAGATTCATTTTTAGCAACCTGATTTAAAATATCCTTTACATTTTTTTTTCGGAATAATTGGGAAAATGACATCAGCTTAATTTGAATTAGTATAAAACAAATATATAAAAGATTTGCTATTAGGAAGCGAATGCACTTTGTCACGAAGAAAAAAGCCGGACTCTGTAGTTAAACCCCAGCAGTTTACTTTATAATATAAGTTTTGACAATTAACAGATAATTATATATAATAAAAAGTTATGACACAAACGTGATACTTATCACTAGATTTGGAGTATGAAAATCCTAATTTTACAATATTAAATCTAACAATATGGGAAATGACACATCTCAGGGTAAATGCCCTTTTAATCATGGCGGTTCAACACAAACAGCCGGCAGTGGAACAAGAAATACAGATTGGTGGCCCAATCAGTTAAAACTGAATGTACTTCGCCAAAATTCTTCTTTATCCAACCCAATGGATAAAGAGTTTAATTACGCTGAAGAATTTAAATCACTTGACCTTGAAGCGGTAAAAAAAGATTTACATGCTTTGATGACTGATTCTCAGGACTGGTGGCCAGCTGATTTTGGACACTACGGCGGGTTATTTATCCGTATGGCATGGCACAGTGCAGGAACTTATCGTGTCACAGACGGTCGTGGAGGAGCAGGACAGGGACAGCAACGTTTTGCACCGCTTAACAGCTGGCCTGACAATGTGAGTTTGGATAAAGCACGTAGATTAATTTGGCCAATCAAACAAAAATACGGGCGTAAAATTTCTTGGGCCGACTTAATGATTCTTGCAGGAAATGTTGCTTTGGAATCTATGGGTTTCAAAACATTTGGTTTTGCCGGAGGAAGAGAAGATGTTTGGGAAGCAGACGAATCAGTTTATTGGGGTTCTGAGCAGGGTTGGCTTGATGGAGATAAGCGTTATGCTAACGGAAATGAGGGCGACCGTGATTTGGAAAATCCATTGGCTGCAGTACAAATGGGATTGATTTATGTAAATCCGGAAGGGCCAAACGGAAATCCGGACCCTATTGCAGCAGCAAAAGATATTCGTGAAACTTTTGCCCGTATGGCGATGAATGATGAAGAAACTGTAGCGCTTATTGCCGGAGGACATACTTTTGGAAAAACACATGGAGCATCTACTACAGACCATGTAGGAAAAGAACCGGAAGCGGTTGATTTGGATAACCAGGGATTTGGCTGGAACAACAAATTCGGAAGTGGAAAAGGAGCTGATGCAATCACAAGCGGATTGGAAGTGATTTGGACAACTACTCCAACCAAATGGAGTAATAATTTCTTCGAGAACCTTTTTGCCTTCGAATGGGAATTGTCTAAAAGCCCTGCAGGAGCACATCAATGGGTAGCTAAAAATGCGGAAGCAATTATTCCGGATGCTTTTGATTCTTCAAAAAAACATTTACCAAAAATGCTTACTACAGACCTTTCATTAAGGTTTGATCCGGCTTACGAAAAAATCTCAAGACACTTTCTTGAAAATCCTGATGCCTTTGCAGATGCCTTTGCCAGAGCATGGTTCAAATTAACGCACCGTGATATGGGACCCCGTTCACGATACTTAGGAGCCGATGTGCCACAGGAAGTATTATTGTGGCAGGATCCGATTCCGGCAGTAAACCATAAACTTGTTGATGCTAATGATATTGCATCCCTAAAAGGGAAAATATTGGAATCTGGACTTTCAGTTTCACAATTGGTATCTACAGCATGGGCTTCGGCTTCAACATTCAGAGCTTCAGACAAGCGTGGAGGGGCTAATGGAGCACGCCTTCGTCTGGCACCGCAAAAATATTGGCAGGTAAATAATACACCAGTAATTACAGATACTATTGCCAAATTAGAAAATATCCAAAAAGAATTCAATGAGGCTCAAACCGATAAAAAAGTATCCCTGGCCGACTTAATCGTATTAGCAGGATGTGCCGGAATTGAAAAAGCCGGTAATGTATCCGTTCCTTTTACACCGGGCCGTATGGATGCTTCACAGGAAGAAACCGATGTTGAATCCTTTGGTTACTTAGAACCAATGGCTGATGGTTTCCGTAATTACCGTAAAAAATCTCCTTTACTTACGGAAGCATTATTAGTGGATAAAGCGAACCTTTTGAGTCTGACTTCTACTGAATTGACTGCTTTAGTGGGAGGTATGAGAGTGCTTAAT
>CAMFLD010000265.1 GCA_945957245.1 uncultured Flavobacterium sp.
ATTGAAAGGTAGTCCACTAGAATTATTAAATGTATAATACACCACATTATCAACATAAAATTTTATTGTAGTAGACGACCATTCAAGTGAATAAACATGAAATTCGGTGGTTGCATTTGAAATCAATACTGAAGATCCGTCTCCATTTGCTCCGGAATGTCCGGGATGATGTAACGTTCCATAGATTCTGTTCAAATTATTCCCCACATGCTCCATGATATCAATCTCTCCGCAAGCCGGCCAAGGGTTCGTATCAATGTTGGCTCCAAGCATCCAAAGTGCCGGCCATGTTCCGCCTCCCGCAGGAAGTTTTGCTCTGATATCCACTCTTCCGTATTGCAAAGTGTATTTGTTTTTTGTTACAATTCTGGCAGAAGTATAGTTACTGCCCATGTAATTTTCTTTTAAGAGATTTATTTTTAAAACCCCTCCCTGAACAATCACATTTTCCGGCCTGTTGGTATAGTATTGTAATTCATTATTACCCCAACCTCCTGCTCCGGTTTCGTAGCTCCATTTAGAACTATCCGGAGGACCATCAACATTAAATTCATCTGCCCATGCTAATGTTGGAACAACATAAACCACGATCACTTTGGATGTTGAAATAAATTTAGTTCCGTTATAAGCAGAAACATAAACTGTATAACTGTTAGTACCCCCTTGGGTAAAAGTATAACTGAATATTCCTGTAGTTGAATTGATGACACTGCTGCCAATTAGGATTTTATATGACGTTGCATTATCAGCTGAAACGCTAAAATTAACCACTCCGGTTCCATCTCCATTTGGTAAGGAAGCTGTTGTACCTACAACATCATAATTTACGATTAAATTAGATGGTGTGTCATTGGCACCTCCTCCACTTCCTCCTCCACTACAGCTGAAACATAAAGATAACAGAGCTAATAATGACAATTTATAAATAAAAGCAAGGCCTGTAAATGATTGATTGTATTTCAAAACGATGTTGTTTAGTTTATGTTAGATAATACCATAGGAACCCGTTTTCGGATTCCTATGGATAAAATATTTAAATTATTATGGTGCTGGTTTTAATTTCAAATACCATGCATTCCCTGTTTCGGTTCCCTGAACTCTTAAATACATGTAGTTTGCATTGATAACCATAATTTCGTATTCTTTTTGCAAAGCTCCATATCCGATAAATGTTGTGCTTCCCGCTAATAAAATACTGGTTTGTGTGGAAGGTGCAGTAGCAGCAATACCAGAACTGGCAGGAATAAATGAAAACGGAGTGCTTCCACCGCCATAGCTATAACATCCTTCGTCTCCTGAAGCAGGAATACCCGGAATCGAAGCTAATGATCCTGTTTTAGTAAATGCTCCTCCCGGTGTAGCCGACTGAATGGTATAACTTGATGCGGAAACTTTTGTGAAGGTAAATGTAGCTGTATAGAAGCAAGGGCAGCAAGCTTCCTTTTCGTTGATTCCTGCTGACCACCAAATTGGAGTTACTTCTCCTAGCCAAGGTCCAACACCAAAGTGTCCGGGAACGCTTTTATCAACAACCCAGGTTTTTGAGCTATCATTGGTTAAAGCAGTAACGATAGCCGGATCCGGGGCAAAATTACTTTGCACTTCGATATCTTTGGTTGCTGTGGTTGAGGCTCCTCCTTTTCCATAAGCAACAACAGTAATTCTGTAAGTGTGTAAACCTACTGATGTAAACTTTTTAGTAGTAACTCCTCCCGGAAGACTGGAAAAAGTTACCGGGCTTGTCAAATCGGTTACATCATTGTATCCAATTTTATAAGTCATCACATTGTCTGCGGTCAGTGTAATATCTACTTTTCCTGAACCATCTCCGTTAGGATTGGAAGCATCCTGCCCTACAATTGATGTGTTTATAACTAAATTAGTTGGTGCTTTAAGGTCTCCTAAAGACCCATCATCTTTTTGGCAGCTTGTAAATAACGATGCTGACAAAAATAATAATGAAACATATTTAAATGTATTTTTCATAGTATTTATTAATTTGATTGTCTAATATTATCTATATAAATAACTTCTCCTGTTCCTGCTCCGGAAAGATTGTATTGGAACACCATTTGACCAAAAGTAGTTCCGGCTGGAATTCCCGAAGCTCCAAAATCGAATGTCAATTCTTCCCATTGATTAGCAACAGTAGAAGGAACATCTATTGCTGTATTAGGGAAACCACCGCTTCCTTGTTCCAATTGGAAATGAAGCATTTTGCCTACTTCCGTTGAATACACTAAAACTTTGAATTTGTGTCCATTGTCAATATTAATTGGAACTCCATTTGGCGAAGCTAATGGTGTCCATGTCCCTGCCCAGGATTGTGCGCCATTTGTTTTGGTAAATTTCCAAACATTTGCACTGGTGTTAAGTCCGCCCGGGAAAGGATTAGAAACTACTGCCACATTAACACCTCCAAAAGTTCCTCCAATACCATAGTTTTGGATAGCACTTTCGTAAGTTACCGGAAGCCCGAACGGAGCAAAAACAGTAATAGGATAAGTAGCTGTTGCCGTTGCTGCACCACCACTTAAAGCAATAACTGTTAGCGTATATACTCCCGGTGCATAAGTATGACCCGGAGCAGTAAACGTTCCTCCAAGAGTACCAGTCATTGTAGTAGGAGTTTCTCCTGAACCTCCGTCACCCCATATAACCTGCATGCCATTAGCATAATCTGCTGTAGCGGATAGGTTCAAAGTTGTACCTGCAAAATTGGTCGTAGTAGCGCTAATGTTTTCAGGAGCTCTATAAACTACCTGTAATGGGAAATCATTTGAGGTCGAATTTCCTGCTACATCATAAGATGTTATAGAAACCGTATAATTTCCTTCAGGGTAGTTATGAGTTGTAAATTCACCCGGGTAAAGAGTTACCGGAGAACCAGAACCATGACCTACTGATACTACAGATTTTGTAACACCATCTGCAATTGGAGTAATTTTTACTAATCCCGAATTATCTGTACTTATATCAAATATTCTGTTGAAGTTGCCGGGATTGGTTGTTCCCAATGACGACAAATCTGAATCAATCCCATCAGGAGTAGTACAACTTGTAATCATTACAAGAGACAGAATTGAAAGACTTAAGATTATTTTTTTCATATTGTTTTATTTATTTTAGTTATTGTAACCCGGATTCTGATGTAGTTGGGTTCCTTGTAAATCGAAAGCAGGAATAGGTAAAATTTCATTTTTACCGGCAACAAAACCACGGCTTGCTAATTTTACCGGAGCATCACCCCAACGAACCAAATCAAACCATCTGTGTCCTTCACCTGCCAATTCACGTCTTCTTTCGTCTTTTATGGCAGCCAGTGAAACTGCAACTGAAGGCAGATGTACTCTGGCTCTTACAGCATCAAGTAAAGCCTGTGCTCTTGAGCCTGTTCCTCCCAGAGCTTCAGCTTCCATCAAATAAGTGTCAGCCAAACGGATTGCATAAGTATTTTGAGTAAAATTCAATACCGCATCTCCGGGACCTGAATAGATGTCAGATGTTTTTGGCATAAACTTGTTCAGATAATAACCGGTATCTAAATAACCATCAATATAATCAGCCTGGTGTGCAGTTCTCAAAGCTTTAAGATCTAATACTGTAGCTGAAAATCTTGGATCTCCCTGCATAAAATCATAAAAATCCTGTGTAAACTGGTTAAAACTCCATCCTCCTGCTAAACTAGGAGCACTAGGGGCTAATTTAACGTAAGTTCTAGGTCCAACCATTTGGCAAACAGAATTTCCTTCATCCTGATTTCCACCCCACGTACCCCAAGAAGAACCTTGAGCTGAATGCGCTACTTCAAGGATTGACTCAGTGTTAAATCTATTCGATACAACCCATAAATCACTGAAGTTATCTAAAAGTTTGTAACCATACTGACTGGTTCCTCCAGGTGTTCCGTTTACATCAGCAAACTGTGCGGCAGCTAGTGAATTCTTACCTTCATAAAGATAAACTTTTCCAAGAATAGCTTTTGCAGAACCTTGTGTTAAACGACCTCCATCTGTTGCCACATTCACAGTCATTGGCAAATTAGGAATTGATTCTGTCAAATCTAATTCGATTTGTGCATATACATCTTCCGGAGTAGCTTGATTTACTGAATAATATTGTTCTGCTCCCGTTGGAGTTAAAATCAATGGAACATTTTTAAACATTCTAACTAAGTTAAAATAGTAAAAAGCTCTCAGCACTCTTGTTTCAGAAGCAAATCTCAATTTCTTAGTTTCATCCATAGGAACACTTGGAAGTCTGGCTAATAATAGATTAGCTCTTGAAATACCTCTGTAATAATCCTTGATAAAACTTCTTGGGATCGTATTTGAATTAATCGTATAATTTGAAAACGATTGAATTCCGGCACCATCAGAAGCATTTCCTCCATTAGCCAACTGATCATCAGAAGCAGCATTAAACATAGTGATCATATTTTCAAAACCTCCTGAGTTTTTTCTCATAAGATCATACACAGCCACCACACCTGTAAAAGCTTCATTTTCATCCTTGTAGTAATTCTCTATAACATTTAAACCTGTTGGTGGAGTTGTTATAAAATCTTCGCTACATGAGGATAACATTAATGTTGTAATTGCTAATACAGCTAAACTTTTAATATTTTTTTTCATAATCATTTTTAAATTTAAAATTGAATGTTAGTTCCAAAAAGGAATGAACGTGCCTGAGGATAATATCCTCTGTCTATACCAAAAACATCCCCACCTATTTCTGGGTCATAACCTTTGTAT
>CAMFLD010000266.1 GCA_945957245.1 uncultured Flavobacterium sp.
AGCTTCAGTTCAAAATAAATGAAGTCCCGCAGGTAACAAAAGAAATTAGTTATTGTGTAAGATAAGGCTCCGTTGTTTTCAGTGACCTCCAGCTTCTTATTATTAAAAATATAAATTTTGTTTACAGTGCTTTTTGTTGAATCGACTTTCATCAAAGTTTTTTCCTGTGTAGTTTTTTGCTGGGCTTTACAGGCAATCAAATTCAATGACAACATTGTGAAAGCTAAAAAACTTAAATATCGCATGATGTTCAAAATTATAAAGGTTATTTCAAATATAAGAAAAGACCATGCCACTTTTATTTTTGTTGCGTATCTTCTGCAAAATTTTGTGATAAATACTCTAAAAACATGTAATATGTTAAATTTAATAGCCTAATTGATGATAATTCTTAATATTAATTTGCAGTTTATTTAAACATAATTATCTTTACTCACTTTATATTAAATCAACAATACCATGAAAAGAAATTTACTTTTAGTTGTTTTTATTTTTTCAGCTAGTTTATCTTTCGCTCAAAACTCTGCATGGAAGCTTTGGGACGCAAGTAAATCTGTGACTTCTGAAACGATAAGAAAAACTGCTTATTCTGAAAATCAAAATTTATTGCAGTTCAATGCAGCTCAGTTTAAGCAATCACTTGCTAATGTTCCTGAAAAAGCTTCAGGTCGTGCAGGTGTTGAAATCCAATTACCTAACGTAAAGGGACAAATGGAGAAATTCGTTATTTGGGAGTCTTCAAATTTTGAACCTGGATTACAAGCTCAATTTCCTGAAATCAGAGCTTACGTAGGAAAAGGAATTACTGATCCAACTGCTGTTTTAAATTTCAGTTTTGATCCAAGAGGTATCAAAACTATGATTATGAGAGCTAAAACCGGAATGGAGTTCATCGAACCTTATACTAAAGATGCTTCAGTTTATGTAGTATTTGATTCAGCTACAAGAATGAAAGGTAAATTACCTTTTGCCTGTAGTACTGAAGACCTTGCTGTAAGCGAAAGCCTTTCAGACAGAATCTCAAGTTCGGCAAGATCAAGTGCAGAGTCATATAAAACGATGAGATTAGCATTATCTTGTACAGGTGAATATGCTACCTATTTTGGAGGTACAGTTGCCGGTGCATTAGCAGGTATGAATGCTACTATGACAAGATGTAATGCTATCTTCGAAAAAGACCTTGCTGTTAAATTATTATTGATTAGCAATAATGCTTCCGTAATTTACACTGATGCTTCTACAGACCCATACTCTGCTTCAGGAACTGGTGCCGGAGGTACTTGGAATACTGAGTTAATGAACAACCTACACACAACACTTGGTGATAGTGCATTTGACATCGGTCACTTATTTGGTGGTGATGGTGGAGGTGGAAACGCAGGATGTATTGGATGCGTTTGTAACAACACCCTATCTACAGGTGGAACGGCAAATAATTCATACAAAGGAGCTGGATTTACTTCTCCTTATGATGGAATTCCTGAAGGTGATAACTTTGATATCGACTATGTTGCTCACGAAATGGGTCACCAAATGGGAGCTAATCATACTTTTGCTTATGGTGGAATTTCAGGAACTGAAAACTCTGCTGTAAATGTTGAGCCAGGATCCGGATCTACTATCATGTCTTATGCTGGTATTGGTGGAAATGGTACTGACATGCAGCCTCACTCTGATGCTTATTTTGCTTATAAAAGTATTGCACAAATTCAAACAAATATGGGAACCAGAACCTGTGCAGTTAGTACAAGTTTAGCTGTAACCAACCCAAAACCTGGTGTTGCCGTACAGGGAACTGCTTTTTCAATTCCAATCAGCACTGCCTTTAAACTTACAGGTTCAGGTACAGGAACTTCCGGAGAAGTTTTAACATACTGCTGGGAGCAAAATGATGATGCTGCTACTATCAGCCCTGCTGCAAGTATTCCATCTGCTACTAAAACTGACGGTCCAAACTTCAGATCTCGTCCACCAAGCTTATCTCCAGTTAGATACTTCCCTCAGTTTTCTGATGTATTGTTGGGTAACTTGACTCCAACATGGGAAACTTGTTCATCAGTAGCAAGAACATTGAGCTTTGCGTTCACTGTTAGAGACAACGTACTTGGAGGAGGACAAACCAATAGTGCTGCTACTACAATAACTGTTGTTAACACAGGTGCTGCTTTTGCTATTACCAGCCCAGCTACAGATAATACTTCATGGACTCCGGGTTCAACACAAACCATAACATGGAATGTGGCTGGTACTACTGCAAACGGAATCAACACAGCAAACGTAAACATTCTTTTCTCTACTGATGGAGGAGCTACTTTCTCTACTTTGGTCGCAAACACTCCAAATGATGGTACAGAAAGTATAACACTGCCTTCTTCAACATCTCCTACTTGTAGGGTGTTGGTTGAAGCTGTTGGAAATGTTTTCTATGCTGTTTCTAAAAATATTGGTTTAGGATATACATTCTCTACAACTTGTAATTCTTACTCAAACAACACTGCGCTTCCTGTACCTGATGGTGTAGGTGCTAACAGCCCGGGAGCAACTGTTGCAAAAAGTATCAGCGTTCCAATTACCGGTACCATTTCTGATGTAAATGTTACTTTGGCTGGTACACATACCTACTTCTGGGATTTAATTGTTGCCCTGGCTCATCCAGATGGAACTCAGGTTGCCCTTTTAAACAGAAACTGTAACCAAGCTTCAACCGGATTCAACGTATTGTTTAATGATGGTGCGGCTTCAACAATTGTATGCGCAGCTAACCTTACCGGAACATTTAAACCAAACCAAGCTTTAGCTGCCTTTAATGGTAAACCGATGAATGGTACATGGACATTATTAGCTAATGATAACTATAATGGTGATACAGGAACAATTGGTAACTGGACTGTTGAAATTTGTGCTACTACGGCTCAATTATCAACTGAAGTAAATCAATTGACCGATTTTGCGATCTATCCAAATCCAAGTAAAGGAAACTTCAACATTCAGTTTGAAAACCATTCTGCTAATGAAGTTAAAGTTAATGTATATGATATGAGCGGACGTGTAATATTTGAAAACAAATATGCAAATCAAGCTACATTCAACGAAAATATCCAGTTGAGTAATGCTCAGGCAGGCGTTTACTTAGTTTCAATTACCGATGGTACCAATAAACTTACAAAACGTTTGGTTATCGAATAATTATCTGACAGATAAATAATTAAAAAGGGAAATCTTTAAAGATTTCCCTTTTTTTATTTTTAAAACATTATAATGTGACAAACATTTGGCTAAATTTGGCCACTTATATTTAATACCATAACAATAAAATGAAATTAAAATTCCTTTTTTTAGCAGTTGTTTTGTCATTTGGACAAATAATAATTGCTCAGAAGAAATCTGTATGGACAAAACTTGACATACAAAAAGTATCCAGATTCACCAGAGTAAGAGAGAAAAGTAATACTGAAGGAGAACAGTATTTTTCTTTGGATATGAATGGCCTTAAACAAGCTTTAGTAAACGCAAGAGATAAGTTTTCAAATCAACCTGGTGTTCAAGTTGAAATTCCAAATTTAAATGGAGAAATTGAAACTTACGAAGTTTGGGAAAACTCTAATATGACACCAGATTTCCAAGCTCAATTTCCAGAAATTAGAGCGTATGTTGGAAAGGGGGTTTCAGATAAAGGGGCAACTGTAAACTTCAGCGTTTCGCCGCAAGGAATCCAAACCATTCTTTTCAGATCCAATGGAACAACTGAATTTATAGAAGGTTATGATAAGCAAGCTACAGCTTATGTCTTATTTGGAGATAATAACAGAAATAAAAATAGTTTATTATGTAAAACAAAATCAAATCATACAGCTAGTGATAAATCATCTGGAAACTATAGCAATAGTACTAACGCAAACAATCAAACCTATAAAACATTGCGTTTAGCATTGTCTTGTACCGGAGAGTATGCTGCTTATTTTGGTGCATCTACAGCAGGAACTGCAGCTGACAAAGCTTTGGTTCTGGCAGCAATGAATGCTACAATGACAAGAGTAAACGGAATTTACGAAAAAGATTTAGCAGTACATTTAAATATGATTGATAATAGCAATGTTATTTTTTATAATTCAAGTACTGATCCTTATTCCCCTGCGGCAAACATGGACAATTGGAATTTTGAATTGATGAATGTTTTACATGCCGCTAATTTCAATGCAGCCGGTACAGGTGATTCGGCGTTCGATATTGGGCACATGTTTGGTGCTTCAGGCGGAGGAGGAAATGCTGGTTGCATCGGATGTATTTGCAGCAATGATGTTTCCTATTCTGTTGATACTTCTGTATCACCAAGTGTTAATGTGCCAAATAACTATAAAGGTAGTGGAATAACCTCACCTGCTGATAATGTGCCAGCTGGTGACAGTTTTGATATTGATTTTGTTGCGCATGAAATGGGTCATCAATTAGGAGGAAATCATACTTTTTCTTTTGGTTATGAAGGTCCTTATGTTACAGTAGGTGTAGATAATGTACAGACAGAACCTGCAAGTGGATCTACCATTATGGCTTATGCTGGAGTTACTGATGTGAATGTTCAATGGCACTCTGATCCTTTCTTTTCTTATAGAAGTGTAAATCAAATTCAATTGAATTTGGCATCGGTTTCTTGTCCGGTTTCAACAACTATGACGAATGCAGTTCCTGTAGTTAATGCTGGGGCTGACTATACTATTCCAATTGGAACAGCCTTCATGTTAACAGGAACAG